>NZ_CP131914.1:0-192500 GCF_040529045.1 Xanthomonas indica
CGGACCCGCGGCGCGCGTTGCTCAATGCGCGCATGTATCTGCTGGACCTGCTGCAACTGCAGCGGCATCCGGCCTCGCCGGCGCTGCAGCAGCAATTGCGCGCCGCGCGCGAGGAACAGGGCACCCTGTGCGCGATCGCGCTGGCGCTGCGCACGATGCCGGAGATGACCTCCGAGCGCTACGCGCAGCGCATCCGCGAGCGCGTGCTGGAGATCCTGCCGGCATCGCTGCACGGCGCGCTGACGGCGGCGGCGGAGGCCGCCTGAGCGCAGCGCCGCCGCCCAGGGCACCGGCAGCAACGGCAGGGGCAGCCTCGGCACCAGCCTGAGTGGCGCAGCCGCGCCGACGCCCGCTCAGGGCGCGCGGAACTGCCGGCGCAGGCCCTGCCAGCACTGCTGGTAATCGCGCTGACGATGCGCGGCATCCAGCGCCTGCGCGGTCGGGCGCAGCACCGCACGCGTCTCGAACATGAAGGCCATGGTGTCGGCGATGATGTCCGGCCGCGACAGATCGGCCTGCGAGGCCTTGTCGAAGGTGGCCGCGTCCGGACCATGCCCGCTCATGCAGTTGTGCAGCGACGCCCCGCCCGGGGCGAAGCCGTCGGCCTTGGCATCGTAGACGCCGTGCACCAGGCCCATGAACTCGCTGGCGACATTGCGGTGGAACCACGGCGGCCGGAAGGTGTGCTGCGCCACCAGCCAGCGCGGCGGGAAGATCGCGAAATCCATGTTAGCGGTGCCGGGCGTGTCGCTGGGCGCGGTCAGCACGGTGAAGATGCTCGGATCGGGATGGTCGAAGCTGATCGAGCCGATGGTGTTGAAACGGCGCAGGTCGTACTTGTACGGGGCGTAGTTGCCGTGCCAGGCGACCACGTCCAGCGGCGAATGCCCGATCGGCGCGCGCCACAGATGGCCCTGGAACTTGGCGATCAGTTCGAACGCGCCCTCGTCCTCCTCGTAGGCGGCCACCGGGGTGAGGAAGTCGCGCGGATTGGCCAGGCCGTTGGCGCCGATCGGCCCCAGGTCCGGCAACCGCAGCAGGCCGCCGAAGTTCTCGCACACGTAGCCGCGCGAAGCACCATCGGGCAACTCGACGCGGAAGCGCACGCCGCGCGGGATCACCGCGATCTCCTGCGGCGCCAGCTCCAGCGTGCCCAGCTCGGTGCACAGGCGCAGCCGACCGAGCTGCGGCACGATCAGCAGTTCCGCATCCGCATCGTAGAAGAAGCGGCCCTGCATCGAGGCGTTGGCCGCGTACAGGTGCACCGCCACGCCATGCTGCGCTTCGGCCGAGCCATTGCCGGCCATGGTGTACAGACCATCGACGAAGTCCACCGGCGCCTCCGGCAGCGGCAACGGGCTCCAGCGCAACTGATCCGGCGGCACCGGGCCGCGCTGGAAATCGTTGTGGAACGCGGCCGCGCGGTCGTAGGCGACGAAGCCGCCATGCACCACCGCCGGGCGGATGCGGTACAGCCAACTGCGCCGGTTCACGCCACGCGGCGCGGTGAACGCGGTGCCCGATAACTGCTCGGCATACAGGCCGTGGGCCACGCGCTGCGGCGAGTTCTGCCCGACGGGCAACGCACCGGGCACCGCCTCGGTGGCGAATTCGTTGCCTAAGCCGGACATGTAGCGATCATGGTCATGCATATGCTTGAACCTTGGGTATCAAGCCCCTCTCCCATCGGGAGAGGGGTTGGGGTGAGGGTACGGCGCCTCGGTCGCGTCACAAATCGCCTGGATCACGGCATCTTTCGAAAGCAGCACGTCGTTGTTCCAGAGTCGAACGATCCGCCGACCTTGCGACTCGAGCCAACGCGTTCTTGTGGCATCGCGTGGTCCGGTATGTTGCGCGCCATCGCTTTCGACAATCAGCTTTGCCGCCACACAACAGAAATCTGCGACATACGGTGGGATCGGGTACTGACACCGGAACTTGGCACCTTGCAACTGTCCGCTTCTCAGACAACGCCATAGTGCGCGCTCGGCGTCGGTCATGGTGCGACGTAGGTGGCGTGCGTGTGCCAGTGTCGATGTGGGTAGCGGCGGTTTGATCGTCATGACCCCACCGTACCCTCACCCCAACCCCTCTCCCGGTGGGAGAGGGGCTACACCGGCTGTCGGGACTTTCCGCGATGTGCTGTCAGTGTCTGCTGGTTGTGCGCATCCACTGGCTTTGGGCATGCGTGAGCTGTCGGCTTCAGCACGCTGTCAGCGTCCGCCGTCAGAGCACGCCGCGCTTCATCTGGTCGCGCTCGATGCTCTCGAACAGCGCCTTGAAGTTGCCTTCGCCGAAGCCTTCGTTGCCCTTGCGCTGGATGATTTCGAAGAAGATCGGGCCGATGCAGTTCTGGGTGAAGATCTGCAGCAGCTTGCGCTGCTTGGTTTCCGGGTCGGCGTCGATCAGGATCTTGTTGCGCGCCAGCCGCGGCACGTCCTCGCCGTGGTTGGGAATGCGCTGGTCGATCACCTCGAAATAGGTGTCCGGCGTGTCCAGGAACGCGACGCCGGCCGCGCGCATGCGCTCGACGGTCTCGTAGATGTCGTCGGTGAAGCAGGCGATGTGCTGGATGCCCTCGCCGCGGTAGGCGTCCAGGTACTCGTTGATCTGGCTCTTGGGATCCGACGATTCGTTGAGCGGGATGCGCACCACGCCGTCCGGTGCGGTCATCGCCTTGGACACCAGCCCGGTCTTGGCGCCCTTGATGTCGAAATAGCGGATCTCGCGGAAGTTGAACAGGCGTTCGTAGTAGTCCGACCAGCGCTGCATGTTGCCGAAGTACAGGTTGTGGGTCAGGTGGTCGATGAAGGTCAGGCCGAACCCGGTCGGATGCTGCTCGGCGCCGGGCACCGGCTCGAAATCTGCGTACACCGAGCCCTTCTCGCCGTACTGGTCGACCAGGTAGAGCATGCAGTCGCCGATGCCCTTGACCACCGGCGCCGGCACCGCGCGGGTGTCGGCCTTGTCGGCGATGGCTTCGCCGCCGTTCTCCAGCACCTTGGCGAACACCTCGTCGGCCGGATGCCGGAAGCGGATGGCGAAACCGCAGGCGCAGGGGCCGTGCGCGGCAGCGAAATCGGCGGCGAAGGAATTCGGTTCCTCGTTGACCAGGAAGTTGACCCCGCCCTGGCGGTACACGGTGATCGCGCGCTGGCGATGACGCAGCACCGCGGTGAAGCCCATGCTGCGGAAGTACGCATGCAACTGCTCGCCCTGCCCGGCCGGCGCGGCGAACTCCACGAACTCGAAACCGTCGATGCCCATCGGGTTCTCGAAGGTGGTGACCTGCATGCCGAGGTTGGCCGGCTGCGACGGATGTTGCGGTTGTGCACTCATGACGCGTCTCCTGGAGGACGGGGTGCGGCGGCCGGGCCGAAATTTCGGGTGCGGACGGACGCCAGACTCGCGAGAATGGCCGTAGTATCCTCCGTTGTAGTTACAAGTGAAACCACCAGCAAGGTGCAATGCAGCATGACGATCGCCACGCCCGCCCCGACGCCCGACCCGCCCTCCCTGGATCTGGAACGGTTCCTGCCGTACCGGATCAGCGTGCTGTCCAACCGGATCAGCAGCAACATCGCCCGCGTCTACGGCGAGCGCTACGGCATGGCGGTGACCGAATGGCGGGTGATGGCGGTCCTGGCGCTGTATCCGGGCCTGTCGGCCGGCGAGGTCTCCGAGCGCACCGCGATGGACAAGGTGGCGGTGAGCCGGGCGGTGGCGCGGCTGCTGGAGCGCGGGTTCATCCAGCGCGAGACCCATGGCGACGACCGCCGCCGCTCGGTGCTGCACCTGACCCCGGCCGGGGTGGAGGTCTACCAGGTGGTGGCGCCGATGGTGCTGGAATGCGAACGGCGCCTGCTGGCGCCCTTCAGCGAGGACGAGCAGCGGCTGCTGAACCGGCTGATCGACCGCCTGGCGGCCGAGGGCCTGCCGAGCATGACCGGGCGCTGAGGCGCCGGGGCCCGTAAAACTTAGGCCTTAAAACACCGTAGGAGCGGCTTCAGCCGCGACCGGGCGTTCCCAATAACGCGCCGTCGCGGCCGAAGCCGCTCCTACGAAAAAAACCAGGCGTCGCCGCGGCTCAGGGCTTGGGCGGCGCCCATTCCTTGAGGAAGTCCGAGAACTTCTTGCGGTCGTAGCCCTTGTCCTTCTGCAGGTCGCCGACCACCTGCGAGTGCAGCAGCTTGCCGTCGGCGTCGAGCACCAGCAGGTGCGGGAAGTCGACGATCTTCGGGTACTGCGCCATGAACGCCTCGTTCTTGTTGGCGTCGCTGACGTTGACCTTGACCCACACGAAGTTGGCGTCGCGGAAGCTGCGCAGTTCCGCGTCGCCCTCGATGAAGGTGTCCAGGGTGTGGCACCAGTCGCAGGCCTCGTTGCCCACGTCGAGCAGGATGCGCTTGCCGCCGCGCTTGGCCTCGACCATGGCGGTGTCCAGGTCGTCGGCCGGGTTGCGCTGCGGGTCGAACTGCGCACCCAGCGCCTTGGCCGCGGCGATGTCGGCGGCGGCCGGGGTATTGCCCGAGGCCACCGGCTGGTTGGGATCGGCCACCGGCGGCTTCTGCACCGAGGTATCCAGCGGCTTGGCCGGCGCCTGCGCATCGGGCGGCGCCGTCTGGCTGCAGCCGCCCAGGGCCAGCACCGCCGCCAGGGCGGCGCAGATCGTCTTGTTCATCGTCATTGGCACGTCCTCACTTCACACCATGCATCAGCTTGCTGATCAACGGCGCGATCAGGAACAGCACCACGCCGGCGCCCAGCAACGCCCAGAAGCCGAAGGTATACCCGCCCAGCGCGGAAGACACGGTCATGCCGCCTTCGCCGCTGACATGGCTGGCGAAGATGCCGGACAGGTTGTTGCCGATGCCGGTGGACAGGAACCAGCCGCCCATGCCGAAGCCGACCAGGCGCACCGGCGCCAGCTTGGTCACCATCGACAATCCGATCGGCGACAGGCACAGCTCGCCCACCGACTGGATGACGTAGACCATGAACAGCGTCCAGAACGGGATCTTGCCGGCGTCGTTGACCAGGCTCGACAGCGCGAACATCAGCAGCAGGAAGGCCAGGCCGTTGAACATCAGGCCCAGCGCGAACTTGCGCGAGATCGACGGATTGAAGCGGCCGGCCTTGACCCAGATCCAGGCGATGACCGGGGCCAGGGTGATGATCGCCAGCGAGTTGACCGACTGGAACCACGCGGTCGGGAAGGTCCAGTCGCCGAACTGGCGGTTGACGATCTCGTCGGCGAGGAAGGTGAAGGAGCTGCCGGCCTGTTCGAAGAACATCCAGAACAGCACGTTGAAGGCGAAGATGATCAGCATCGCGATGACCTTGTCGCGCGCCACCTTGCCGTTGCGGATGCCCTCCACCAGCAGCATGATCGCCAGCGCCACGAACATCGTGCTGAGGATCCACTGCAGCACTTCGGCGCCGGCGGCCAGCGCCAGGTACACCGCCGGGATCGCCACCAGCATGCCCAGCAGCACGTAGACCACGCGCATGTTGCTTGCGCCGCCCGGCAACGGCGCGCCGATGCCCTTGAGCTGGCGGCGGCCGAACCAGAACCACACCAGGCTGATCAGCATGCCGATGCCCGACGCGATGAACACCATCTTGTAGGACGGCATCGCGTCGGTGCCGAACACCTTTTCGGCCAGCTGCTGGGTCAGCCACGGCGCGATCATCGCGCCCAGGTTGATGCCCATGTAGAAGATGGTGAACCCGCTGTCGCGGCGCGGATCGGCGGCGCTGTACAGCTTGCCGACCATGGTCGAGATGTTGGGCTTGAACAGGCCGTTGCCGACCACCACCGTGGCCAGGCCCAGCTCGAAGATCTGCGGGTTGGGCACGGAGATCAGGAACAGGCCGGTGGACATGACCGCGGCGCCGACCAGGATCGAACGCTGGTAGCCGAGCACCCGGTCGGCGATATAGCCGCCGAAGATCGCCGCCGCATACACCAGCGCCAGGTACGCGCCGTAGGTGGCGCTGGCCGAGGCCTGGCCCGTGCCCTGGCCGCCATGGAACTGCGCCACGATGTACAGCACCAGCGCCCAGCGAATGCCGTAGAACGCGAAGCGCTCCCAGAACTCGGTCATGAACAGCATCCACAGCGGACGTGGATGGCCCAGCAGGGTCTTGAATTCGGGCGGTTGCGCTGACGGCGGCTGCGGTGAGGCGGGGTGGTTCGACGCGACGACGTCAACGCTCATGCGGTGTTCCCTTGCGTATTCAGGATGGGCTGGGGCGGTGCGTCCGGCCAGGCCGGGCAACGCGCGAGGATCACCGAGGGACGGCGTGGCGTCAAATCCCGGACGGCCCGCGCGTCGCGATTTCCGGGCCTGCGCCCCGCAAAACGGTGGCCTTGGTGCGGCGCCGCGATGGCCGCGCACGCGCGCCTTGCTGCACGCGAACATGGCCGGGCGACGCCTGGATCGGCACCGCTTCGGTCCGTCCCCACGCAGGTGCGCGCGCGTCTGCGGCGCGCCGGCACGCTACTGCGAGGACGATCCCTGCGTGGCCGCAGTCGCATCGCCGGCCTGCGCACCGCGACCCTCCAGCCCCACCGAGGTCCGCACCTCGAACAGTTCCGGAAAGAAGGTCAGCGCCAGCGCCTGCTGCAGGAAGCCGACGCCGCTGGAGCCGCCGGTGCCGCGCTTGAAGCCGATCACCCGCATCACCGTGCGCATGTGGCGGAAGCGCCACAGCTGGAACTGGGTCTCCAGGTCCACCAGGTCCTCGCACAGCGCGTACTCGCGCCAGTAGCGGTCGGTGTTCTCGTAGATGCGCTCGAACACCGGGCGCAGCAGCGGGTCGCTGACGTGCGGCTGGCGCCAGTCGCGGGCGTGGTACGGCGCCGGCACCGCGTGGCCGAAGCGGGCCAGGTAGCGCAGGAACTCCTCGTACAGGCTGGGCGCCTCCAGCACCGCCTGCAGCGCCGCCTGGCCCTGCGGGTCGTGGTCGAACACCGGCAGCATCTGCGCGTTCTTGTTGCCGAGCATGAATTCGATGGTGCGGTACTGCAGCGACTGGAACCCGGAGGACGGACCCAGCACGTCGCGAAAGCCCATGTACTCGGACGGGGTCAGGGTCTCCAGCACCGACCACTGCTCGGTCAGCAGGCGCAGCACCTGCTTGCTGCGCGCCAGCACCTTGCGGCACTGCCACACCTGGTCGCGCTGCAGGTGCGCGATCGCCGCGCCCAGCTCGTGCGCCAGCAGCTTCAGCCACAGCTCGGAGGTCTGGTGCTGGACGATGAACAGCAGTTCGTCGTGGTGCGGCGGATTCGACAGCGGCTGCTGCGCCGACAGCAGCCGGTCCAGGCGCAGGTAGCCGCCGTAGGTCAGCCGGCCTTCCAGGTCGGTATGGATGCCGGCTTCGAGCGGGCGCTGGTTCTGTTCGACGGGCATGGGCGGCAGGCGTGGGGGCGGCGCGGGTGTTCCGGGCCGGCAAGGGTACCGCAGCGACGAATGTCACACATTGGTCAGCACCGGCTGACAAACTCCGGCACAATCGTCGGCGGCGCCTGGGGGGCGCCGTCAAAGTCATCTGCGTTAGTCCACGTCTTCAAGGATTGGGGAGATCTTGTTCATGCGAACCATGCTGCTTCGAGCTGCAGTGTTGTCGTGCGCGCTGGGTGGTGCCGGGTACGCCCAGGCCCAGGTGGTCATCAGCCAGGTCTATGGCGGTGGCGGCAACAGCGGCGCCACCTACAAGAGCGATTTCGTCGAATTGCACAACAACGGCAGCGAGGCGGTGAGCCTGGCCGGCTGGTCGGTGCAGTACGCCTCGGCCGCCGGCAGCAGCTGGCAGGTCACCCCGCTGAGCGGCAGCATCGCGCCCGGCGGCTACTACCTGGTCAAGCAGGCCGACGGCAGCGGTGGCAGCACCGCGCTGCCCACGCCCGACGCCACCGGCACCATCGCCATGAGCGGCACCGCCGGCAAGATCGCGCTGAGCAAGGGCAGCGCCGCGCTGAGCGGCGCCTGCCCGGCCGGCAACGCCGACTTCGTCGGCTACGGCAGCAGCGCCAGCTGCGCCGAAGGCAGCGCCCCGACCGCCGCGCCCAGCAACACCCTGGCGGTGCTGCGCGGCAACGGCGGCTGCACCGACAGCGACAACAACAATGCCGACTTCGCCACCGGCGCGCCGACCCCGCGCAACAGCGCCGCGGCGGTCAGCCTGTGCGGCGGCGGCAACCTGCCGGTGGCCAGCGTGGCCCACGTCAGCCGCGCCGAAGGCGACAGCGGCAGCACCGCGTTCGTGTTCACCGTGACGCTGAGCCAGCCGGCCGGCAGCGCCGGCGTGAGCTTCACCGCCGCCACCCGCGACGGCACCGCCAAAGCAGGCAGCGATTACCAGGCGCTGGCCGCCACCCAGGTGACCATCCCGGCCGGCGAAAGCAGCGCCGAGGTACGCGTGCTGGTCAACGGCGACACCAGCAACGAACCCGACGAGACCTTCTACCTGGACATCAGCGGGGTCAGCGGCGCGCTGCCCTCCACGCTGACCGCCAGCGGGGTGATCCTCAACGACGACTTCAACCTGGTGCCGATCCACAGCATCCAGGGCAGCGGCGCGCGCTCGCCGCTGGTCGGCCAGGTGGTCGCCACCAGCGGCATCGTCACCGCGCGCCGCAGTGCCGGCTTCTTCCTGCAGACGCCCGACGCCCAGGCCGACGCCGACCCGCTCACCTCCGAGGGCATCTACGTCTACACCGGCAGTGCGCCGCCGGCCGAAGCCGCGGTGGGCAACGCGGTGCGGGTGCAGGCCACGGTGGTCGAATACGTGCCCAGCACCGACCCCAGCCAGCCGCCGCTGACCGAGCTGACCTCGCCGACGGTGCTGCTGCAGTCCACCGGCAATCCGCTGCCGGCCGCGGTCGAGCTGACCACCCGCTTCCCCGACCCGAACGGCGCCTACGACCAGCTCGAGCGCCTGGAAGGCATGCGTGTCACCGTGCCCAGCCTGACCGTCAACACCCCGACCCTGGGCAACGTCAACGAGACCAACGCCAGCGCGACCAGCAACGGCGTGTTCCATGCGGTGGTCACCGGCCTGCCGCGCGCCTGGCGCACCGCCGGCGTGCAGCAGCCCGACGCGCTGCCGGCCGGCTCCCCGGCCGACGTGCCGCGCTGGAACACCAGCCCGCAGGTGATCGCGGTCGGCAGCGCCGGCCTCGGCGGCCAGCGCATCGACGTGGCTTCCGGCTGCACCGTGCTCGACGTCAGCGGTCCGCTGGACTACAGCTTCCGCCGCTACACGATCTACCCGGAAACCGCGCCCACCGTGCAGTGCAACGGCGCCGACCAGCCCAGGCCGGCCCCGGCGCCGCAGGCCGACGACGTCAACATCGCCACCTACAACATGGAGCGCTTCTTCGACGACCAGAACGATCCGGCGATCGGCGAACCGGTGCTGACCGCGGCCGCCTACCAGGCCCGCCTCAACAAGGCCTCGCTGGCGATCCGCAACTACCTCAACACCCCCGACATCCTCGGCACGGTGGAGATCGAGAACCTGAGCGTGCTGCAGACCCTGGCCGACCGCGTCAACCGCGACGCGGTGGCCGCCGGCCAGCCCGATCCGCAGTACGTGGCCTACCTGCAGGAAGGCAACGACGTCGGCGGCATCGACGTCGGCTTCCTGGTCAAGACCGCGCAGATCGGCGCCGGCCTCGCCCGCGTCGAGGTGGTCTCGGTGAGCCAGGAAGGCAAGGCCGCCACCTGGACCGAGCCCAGCGGCACCGTGAGCCTGCTCAACGACCGTCCGCCGCTGCTGCTGAAGGCGGTGGTGCATTTCGCCGATGGCCGCGCGCTGCCGCTGACCGTGGTCGAGGTGCACCAGCGCTCGCTCAACGGCGCCGAGACCGACGACGCCAGCGGCCAGCGCATCCGCGCCAAGCGCCAGGCGCAGGCGGTGTTCCTGGCGAACCTGCTGCAGGCGCGCCAGGCCGCCGATCCCAGCGAGCAGTTGCTGGTGATGGGCGACTTCAACGCCTTCGAGTTCAACGACGGCTACGTCGATGCGATGGGCACCATCACCGGCCTGCCGGCGCCCGACGCGCAGACGGTGGTCGGCGGCGACGGCGCCACCCTGGTCGATCCGGCGCTGTACAACCTGACCCTGCTGTCGACGCCGGACCAGAGCTACTCCTACGCCTACGACGGCAACATACAGTCGCTGGACCACATCCTGGCCAACCGCGCGCTGATGCGCTCGGCGCAGATCGCCGGCCTCAGCGAAGGCCACGCGCGGCTCAACGCCGACTTCCCGGCCGTGGCGCGCAACGACGCCAACTCGCCGGCACGGCTGTCCGACCACGACCCGGCAGTGGTGCTGATCAAGCTCAAGCCGCTGGAACGCGCCGACCTGAGCCTGCGCGTGAGCGCCGCCAACGCATCGGTCTATGCCGGCGACACCATCCGCTACAGCGTGGAACTGGCCAATGCCGGTCCGGACGCGGCGCGCGCCGCCGCGGTCGCTTTCGCCCTGGACGCGGCGGTGACCCCGAGCGTGACCGCCGCCCCGGGCTGGGATTGCGCCGCGCCGGAGGTGGCCGCGCAGACCGTGGTCACCTGCAGCACCGCGCAGTTCGCCGCCGGCGCCACGCCGCGCTTCGAGGTGGCGGTGCCGGCCGGCGCCGCCCTGGTCGGGCGCAGCCTGAGCCTGGCTGCGTCGGTGGCCTCGCAGACCGAGGACACCAACCCCGGCGACAACGGCGGCAGCGCCACGGTGGCGGTGCAGGCGCGTCCGGCCGGCGACCTGGCGGTGTCGATCGACGGCCCGGCCACCCTGCCGTTCCTGGCCTTCTTCGCCGACTACCGCATCGACGTGCGCAACCACGGCAACGCGCCGGTGCAGGGCGCCAGCCTGGAGATCGACGGCAGCACCCTGTCGGCGCTCACCGCGCTGGTGCCGCCGCGCGGCTGGCAGTGCGTGCGGCAGAACCACGGCCTGCGCAGCGCGCGCTTCCAGTGCCGCAGCGGCGCCGACCTGGCGCCGGGCGCCAGCGCCGCGTTCCGCCTGAGCCTGGCGACGCGGCCGCTGCCGGCCGATCGCCAGATCGTGATCGGCGCCAGCGCCGGCTCGACCTCGGCCGACGCCGACCCCAGCGACAACAGCGCGCGCTTCAGCACCTACGTGGAAGGGCTGCGCCTGTTCGGTCGCTGATCGCGGCAAGCGGTGCAAGTGCGAGGGCGTGGCCGCGAGGCCACGCCCTTTTTGCTTGGGGCAACGCCGACCCGTCACCGATCATGTGCTGCCGGTATTGAGCGGCCATCCGCGATATCGCGTAGGAGCGGCTTCAGCCGCGATGGGGCGTCCCGGGAACGCCCGTCGCGGCTGAAGCCGCTCCTAAGAAGTCAAGTCCATGCAGCTCGAGGGTGGCGTAGCGGGCGCTGGGGACGCCATCGCGCCACGCTTGCACGCCGACGGCTTTCGCCCTTGTTCACTGCTCTCGCTTTGCGACGCGCGCGCGCCGCATTGCGGGCATCTACCACCGCCACCGGTGGACACCCACGCGCACATGAACGGCATGCATCGCAGTGCAACATCGGCGATACCCAACGCCATCAATCGGCAACGCGGCGCGACCAGGCTTTTCTTGTGCGATACGGCATCAGCACGTGCTGCGGTGCACGACGGCTTTTGTGCACGGCTTCCTTAACATGCCGACTCATATCATTTGAAACTTGTTGTCGAGAGCGCCATCGCCATGCCCATCGCCGCCCAGTTCGAAATTGAGTTCCTGCAGTACCTCGACGCGGGCGGCCAGCCGGTCCGCGACGCGCTTCCGGCCGACTCGGCCAACCCGCAGACGCTGCTGGCGCTGTTCAAGCAGATGCTCTACGTGCGCACCTTCGACAGCAAGGCGGTGGCCCTGCAGCGCACCGGCAAGCTGGGCACCTACGCCTCCTGCCTGGGCCACGAAGCCACCCACATCGGCATCGGCGCCTCGATGCGCCGCGGCGACGTGCTGGCGCCCAGCTACCGCGAGTACGGCGCCATGTTCATGCGCGGCGTGCGCCCGCGCGAGATCCTGCTGTACTGGGGCGGCGACGAGCGCGGCAGCGACTTCCAGCGCGATTCCGACGCCGCCCGCGACTTCCCGATCTGCGTGCCGATCTCCACCCAGTGCCTGCACGCCGCCGGCGCCGCGCTGGCGTTCAAGCTGCGCGGCGAGGCGCAGGTGGCAGTGGCCACCTGCGGCGACGGCGGCTCGTCCAAGACCGACTTCTACGCCGCGCTCAACTCCGCCGGCGCCTACCAGTTGCCGCTGATCCTGTGCGTGATCAACAACGGCTGGGCGATCTCGGTGCCGCGCACTGCGCAGACCGGCGCGCAGACCCTGGCGCAGAAGGGCCTGGCCGGCGGCCTGCACTGCCTGCAGGTGGACGGCAACGACCTGATCGCGGTGCTGGAGGCGATGCGCCAGGCGCGCGAGCGCGCCCTGGCCGGCCAGGGCGGCACGGTGATCGAGTTCATGACCTACCGCCTGTCCGACCACACCACCGCCGACGACGCGCGCCGCTACCGCGACGATGCCGAGGTCAAGCAGGCCTGGGAACGCGAGCCGCTGCTGCGCCTGCGCGCCTGGCTGAGCGCGCAAGGCCTGTGGAGCGAGGAGGAAGAAGCGGCGTGGAAGCAGGAATGCGCGCGCCTGGCCGACATCGAGCTCAACGCCTACCTGGAGACCCCGGTGCAGCCGGTGGAAGCCATGTTCGACTACCTGTACGCCGACCCGCCGCCGGACCTGCTCGCGCAGCGTGCCGAGGCCATCGCCCTGGAGCAGCGCCATGGATGAGCTCAGCCCTCGCCTCGCCGACCACGCGGCCGCGTCTGCGGCCGGCACCGCCCACAGCGCGGCGACGTCGCGCGGAGACACCCCGATGACCAGCACGCCCATTACCTTGATCGAAGCGGTGACCCAGGCGCTGGCCTGGGAACTGCAGCACGACCCCTCGGTGCTGGTGCTGGGCGAGGACGTGGGCGTCAACGGCGGCGTGTTCCGCGCCACCGCCGGCCTGCAGCAGCGCTTCGGCGCACAGCGCGTGCTCGACACCCCGCTGGACGAAACCACCATCGCCGGGCTCAGCGTCGGCCTTGCCGCGCAGGGCATGAAGCCGGTGGCCGAAGCGCAGTTCGACGGCTTCGTCTACCCGATGGTCGATCACCTGATCTGCCACGCCGCGCGCCTGCGCACCCGCACCCGTGGCCGCCTGCACTGCCCGATGGTGCTGCGCGTGCCGTGGGGCGGCGGCATCCGCGCGCCGGAACATCACAGCGAGGCCAACGAAGCCATCTTCACCAACGTGCCGGGCCTGCGCGTGGTGCTGCCGTCCTCGCCGCAGCGCGCCTACGGCCTGCTGCTGGCGGCGATCCGCGAGCCCGATCCGGTGATCTACATGGAGCCCAAGCGCATCTACCGGCAGTACAAGGAAGTGGTGGCCGACGACGGCGAAGCGCTGCCGCTGGACGTGTGCTTCGTGCTGCGCGACGGCACCGACGTGACCCTGGTCGCCTGGGGCGCGCAGGTCAAGGAAGCGCTGGAAGCGGCCGACCGGCTCGCCGCCGACGGCATCAGCGCCGAAGTGATCGACGTGGCCACGCTGCGCCCGCTGGATTTCGACACCATCGCCGAATCGGTGGCGCGCACCGGCCGCTGCGTGATCGTGCAGGAGGCCCCGCGCAGCGCCGGCTTCGGCGCCGAGATCGCCGCGCGCCTGGCCGAGCAGTCGATGTACGACCTGGTCGCGCCGGTGCAGCGCGTGACCGGCTACGACACCCACATCCCGCTGTTCCGGCTGGAAATGAAATACCTGCCGAGCACCGACAAGATCGTGGCGGCGGCCAAGCGGGCGATGGCCGCGGGTTGATATGCAGGCACGTTTGATCAGCGATTACCGCGCCGCCTATCCGCATCCGATCCGCATCGCCGCCGGCGAGCGGGTCGCGCTGGGCGTGCGCGACGAAGAGTGGCCGGCGTTCGTCTGGATCACCGGCGCCGCCGGCAGTGCCGGCTGGGCGCCGCTGGCCTGGCTGCAGCCGACCGGCGACGGCCATGCCGTGGCGCTGCGCGATTACGACGCGCGCGAACTCGATGCCGCGCAGGGCGACACCGTCGTCCTGCATCACGAATACGGCGACTGGTGGTGGGCCGAGCGCGCCGACGGCACGCAGGGCTGGCTGCCGGCACGCGACCTGGAACTGCTGGAAGAGACCACATGAGCCAAACCAAGAACTTCAATCTGCCCGACCTGGGCGAAGGCCTGCCCGACGCCACCATCGTCGAATGGTTCGTCAAGGAAGGCGACACCATCCGGTTGGACGAGCCGCTGGTGTCGATGGAAACCGCCAAGGCGGTGGTCGAAGTGCCCTCGCCGGTCTCCGGCAAGGTGCTGAAGCTGGCCGGCGCGCCGGGCGACATCGTCGTCACCGGCAGCATGCTGGCGCAGTTCGCGCCCGACCCGAACCTGCCGCAGCGCGCCGAAGGCCAGGATACCGGCCATCACCACGGCGGCGCGGCGCCGGCCGCTTCCAGCAAGGGCGCCGGCGCGGACACCGCCGCGGCCGACGACCGCGTGGTGGCCTCCGACGACGGCGGCGAGCTGCACGACGCCGACAACGCGCAGGCGGCCGGCGAGCGTGACGATGCCGGCACCGTGGTCGGTGCGATGCAGAGCTCCAACACCGTGCACAGCGAGCAAGCCGTGTCGGTCGGCGGCGTACGCGCGATGCCGGCGGTACGCGCCCTGGCCAAGAAGCTGGGCGTGGACCTGGGCCGCGTGCGCGCCAGCGGCGCCGACGGCGCGGTCACCCTGGCCGACGTGAAGCAGGCCGCGGCGGATGGCTCGGCGAAGGCGGGTGCGACTGCAGGGGCGGCTGTCGCCGCGACCACACGGCGTCATGCCGTCGCGGCTGAAGCCGCTCCTACGAGCCACACGCCACCCGCAGCGCCCGCGCGCACCCCGCTCTCCGCCGCCGGCAAGCCGATGCGCACGCAGCCGCCGGGCGTGGCCGTGCAGGGCCAGCCCGAGCCGCTGAAGGGCGTGCGCCGCAACATGGCGCGGGTGATGGCCGAGGCGCAGCGCCAGGTGGTGTTGACCACGCTCAACGACGACGCCGACCTGCACGCGTGGACGCCGGGCAACGACACCACCGGGCGCCTGGTGCGCGCGATCGTCGCCGCCTGCCAGGCGGTGCCGGCGCTCAACGCCTGGTTCGACGGCGAGGCATTGACCCGCACCCTGCACGCGCATGTGGACATCGGCATCGCCGTGGACACCGACGACGGCCTGTTCGTGCCGGCCCTGCGCAACGCCGACATGCTCGATGCACGTGGCGTGCGCGAAGGCATCAACCGCCTGCGCCAGCAGGTGGAGGCGCGCAGCATTCCAGCGTCGGAACTGAGCGGCTACACCATCTCGCTGTCCAACTTCGGCATGTTCGCCGGCCGCTACGCCACCCCGATCGTGGTGCCGCCATGCGTGGCCATCGTCGCCGCCGGCCGCGCCCGCCACCAACTGGTGCCGGTGATGGGCGGCGTGGAGACGCACAAGATCCTGCCGCTGTCGCTGAGCTTCGACCACCGCGCCTGCACCGGCGGCGAAGCAGCGCGCTTCCTGCGCGCGATGATCGACGACCTGGCGCTGCCGGGCTGAGCAGGCGCCTCCTCGCCCATCAGGTGACCTGCCTGACACCAGATGATGCATCTGCTGCGTCGTGCGCAGCAGATGCACCACTAATGTGGGAGGGACTTCAGTCCCGACGCGACGATCAAGAAGGCGCCGGGGTCCACGCCCTTCCGCAGCGAACGCCTAGGAGGCGACGCAGAGCGGCGCGGTTTTCCGCGGTCTTCTACACCTCGCAGGATGATCCCGAGTAATTCCCGCACAGCGCGTCGGGGCTGAAGCCCCTCCCACAGTGCAACGACCAGGCGCTACGGGGCCAGTTCGGGAGTACCGCTGCAGCTCACTTCGAAGTGCAGTCGTTGCATATCAGCCAACCTGCCGGACGCAGTCTGCGCATCTGCTGCATTAGGCGCAGCAGACGTACCACCATTGTGGGAGGGACTTCAGTCCCGACGCGACGAACAAGAAGGCGCCGGGTCCACGCCCTTCCGCAGCGAACGCCTAGGAGGCGACGCAGAGCGGCGCGGTTTTCCGTGGTCTTCTACACCTCGCAGGATGATCCCCGAGTATTCCGGCACAGCGCGTCGGGGCTGAAGCCCCTCCCACAGTGCAACGACCAGGCGCTACGGGGCCAGTTCGGGAGTGCCGATGCAGCTCACTTCGGCGTGTAGTCGTTGCTTATCAGCCGACCTACCTGACGCAGTCTGCGCATCTGCTGCATTAGGCGCAGCAGATGCACCACCATTGTGGGAGGGACTTCAGTCCCGACGCGACGTTGCACGCGCCGCGTGTCGGTCTTGCGCGGCCCACCGCAATGATGCATCTCCCCGCTGCGACGGCGCATCACACATCAGGAGTTGCAACATGCGTCGTCTCGACGTCGCAAAATTCTGAACGCAACCTGTCTACCACGCGATGCAGCGCCGCCGTTATGGTCGCTGCACAGGGGAGGCACTGCGCCGATCGGCCGCACTGCCAGTCGTCATGCCACGTCACCGCGCCACGGCCGCTTCGCTGCCGCGCCGGCGCGTCCTTCCTTCTCGCGTTCGAGGATTTCGCTCATGACTCTGCCAAGTCGTCATCGTCCGTCGGTGCTGCTGCCTTCCCTGCTGTTCGCGCTCGCGGCCACGTCCGCCAACGCGGCGCAGCGCGTGGACCTGCATGCCAAGAATCCGGACACCCTCGGCACCCAGTACCGCAGCGCCGCCGCGCGTGTGGGCGGCATTCCGGCCGCGGCCGCGGTGCGCCATGCCGAACTGATCGGGCTGGATGCCGAATCCGCGCTCTCCCTGCTCGGCAGCAGCGAGGATCCCGACGGCACCGTGCACCGCCGCTACCAGCAGACCTTCCGCGGCATCCCGGTATGGGGCGAACAAGTGATCGTCAGCGAGCGCGCCGACGGCAGCGTGCGCAGCCTGTTCGGCCGCTCGGTGGCCGGGCTGGCCAGCGAACTGCCGGCCACCGCCGCCAATGCGGCCAGCGCATCGCTGACCGCCGATGCCGCGCTGACGCTGGCCCGGCGCGCCACGCTCGGCGCGGCCCAGGCCGAGCGCCGCATCGAACGCGCGCAGGCGCCGCAGATGATCTATCTGGACGACAGCGACCGCGCGCATCTGGCCTATGTGGTGTCGTTCTTCGCCGACGCACCGCAGGGCGGCGCGCCGAGTCGCCCGTTCGTGATCGTGGACGCACGCAGCGGCGCCATCCTCAAGCAGTGGGAGGGCCTGACCACCCGCGATGCCACCGGCCCGGGCGGCAACACCAAGACCGGCCAGTACGAGTACGGCAGCGACAGCATCCACGGCTTCCTGGACGTGGACAGCAACTGCCGCATGCAGAACACCAACGTCAAATCGGTGAACCTCAACGGCGGCAGTTCCGGCACCACCGCCTTCCAGTTCACCTGCTCGCGCAACACCTACAAGGCCATCAACGGCGCCTATTCGCCGATCAACGACGCACACTACTTCGGCGGCGTGATCGAGAAGATGTACCGCAGCTACGTCGGCGTGGCGCCGCTGACCTTCCAGCTGGTGATGCGCGTGCATTACGGCTCGCGCTACGAGAACGCGTTCTGGAACGGCTCGACGATGAACTTCGGCGACGGCAACACGCGCTTCTATCCGCTGGTCAGCGCCGACGTCGCCGGCCACGAGGTCTCGCACGGCTTCACCGAGCAGCATTCCAACCTCACCTACTCCGGCCAGTCCGGCGGCATCAACGAAGCCTTCTCGGACATGGCCGGCGAGGCCACCGAGTACTACCTCAAGGGCAGCAACGACTTCCTGGTGGGCGCGGAGATCGTCAAGGCCAGCGGCGCGCTGCGCTACATGGCCAACCCGACCCAGGACGGCGCCTCCATCGACAACGCCGCCAACTACAGCAGCGGCATGAACGTCCACTACTCTTCGGGCGTCTACAACAAGGCCTTCTACACCCTGGCCAAGACGTCCGGCTGGAACACGCGCAGCGCCTTCGAAGTCTTCGCCCGCGCCAACCAGCTGTACTGGACGCCCAGCACCAGCTTCAACAGCGGCGCCTGCGGCGTGCAGACAGCGGCCAGCGACCTGAGCCGTTCGGTGACCGCGGTGCGCAATGCCTTCGCCGCCGTCGGCGTGAGCTGCCCGCAGTAACGTCCGCACCGCACGCCCGACCATCGATCGCGGTGGCCGGGCGTGTGACGATGGAGATCGGCAAGCGCGTGCATTGCACCGACCCACGCCGACACAGCGCTGCCGAGAGCGCGGCGATCGTCACGCAAGCGCCACGTGGCCGAGCCCTGCACGTGCGTGCTGTGCGCATCGTCGGCACGCACCCGCGGAGGCGCAGCGATCGGCCCGCGCAGCACCCGCATGGCCGCGGCGATGACGCCATGGCGACGACGGTGCGCTAACGGCGCTGCCCTATACTGCGCGCCCCACTCGACGCCCCATGTCGGCATGCCGGTCGTCCGCATCGTGACGCCGCGCGTGCGATCCACGACGGCAGACGGCGCCCCCCAGTTCCGTGCCCGTTTTCGTCTTCTCTTCCCTGCGTCCAATGCCGCCTTCACCGCCAGCCGCCACCGCGGACGGCGCAGCGCCTGCATGCTCACGGATCCTCGGCGCCCAACGATGGCGCCGCCTGCGAGCGCATGGCACGCCGCACCTGCGCTGCCGCGCCGCGCGGGAAGCGAACAGGGCCTTGCAGCCATCGGCGCGCGGCGCCGCGATCCGCGGTGGCGAGACGGCATGCCTGCGTCACCCGCGTGGGCCGGTCGTTTGCGCCGCAACGGCACCGGCTCCGCTTATCACTTCCCTTCTGATCCGAGACGTCCCATGCATCCCGCCATGTCCGTCGCGCAAGCCGTGCGCGCCGATCTGACCCCCTTCCAACATGACCTGCTCGCCCAAGACTTCGACGCGGTGGACGCGCAATTGCGGACGCTGCTCGCCGCGACCGACGCCGCCGGCGAGGCGAGGCTGTACGCGCGGATCGTAGAAGAGACCGGTGCACTCGCGGCGGCCCGCCCCGGTGCGCTGCCAGCCCTGCTGGACGCATGGCAACAACAGTCTCCGGACAGTCTGGCACCGCGGCTCCTGCGCTGCGCCTGTTGGGAGCGGCGGGCGCTGCAGGCGCGTGGCACGGGCTGGGCGGAAGGCGTCGGCGCGGCGCAGTGGCAGGCGGTGCGCCACGCGCAATGGCACTTGTTTGCAGACGCGCTGCAGTTGATGGCGCGGTCTCCGCTGCCGTGGATCCTCGGCACGCTGCTCACCCGCAGCGTGCAGGTCTTCGGCGAACCGGACTGGCTGACGCACTGGCGATGCGACGGCGTGCATCCCAGCGACAACGACACGCTCGATGCGGCGGACGCGCGGGACCTCGCGTCCCTCGGCCTGCCCGCGGTACTGCCCGCGCCACTGCACGCGCCGGACGGCAGGACAGACCCCGGTGACCCCGTGCCGCCGGCAGGGTTCTGGCTGTCGCTGACGCTGCGCCACAGCGGCCATGGACTCGCGGCCTTGCTGTCCTACGCCACGCTGCACACTCCACGCTGGGGCGGCAGCCGCGAAGAGATCCTCGCGCTGGCCGAAGGGCCGCTGGCCGCCCGCCTCGACCCTGGCGAACGTCAGCGTCTGCGCCTGGTCGCCTGGCTCGACGCGATCGACGTGGACAGCATCGACACCGACGACGCCGAGGCGATCGCGCAGGCGGTGCAACACGGACATGCCATGTTGCAGCGTACGCACGACGATGGCGACCGTGCGCAGCTGCATCTGCAGTTGGCGGAGCTGTACAGCTTCGCCGAGCAGCCGGACCAGGCCGTTCCCCACCTGTCGGCCGTCGCCGCGTTGCCGGCGCCGTTGCGCCTGGACGATCACCAACTGCTGCGGGCGTTGCATGCTGCGGTGCATGGCGGACACCTGCAGGCCGACTGGCTGGGCGCCCTGGCCGCGCGCAGCTGCACGCAGAGCGCGCATGCGGCCGTGCTCTACGGCCTGCTGTGCGATACCGGCTGGGGAGGCGTGCAGCGCGATCCGGCCATCGCCGAGGCGTGGTACCGGCACGCCGCCACGCTCGCACCGCTGCCCGCGCCGGAAGAGGTGTGCCCGTTCAACGACGTCTACTACGCCTTCGACGAGCAGGTGCAGCACGGTCCACTGCAGCACATGGCCAACTGCGGTGCCGAACTCGGCTATCCGGAAATGCAGTTCGCCCTGGGCTATCGTTCTTTCGAGGACGAGGACCACTACGACCCGGCGCTGGCGATCCACTGGTACCGGCGCGCGGCCGAACACGGTTTTCCGCGGGCCGCGTACAACCTCAGCCTGGTGTACGACCGCGGCATCGAACAGGGGGGTATCGCCGGGCTGGCACCCGACGAACTGGTGCGCCTGTCCAACGACTGCGAGATCGCCTGCCTGGAAGCCACCGCGGCCATGCCGACGCTGTCCGAACGCGCGATCCGCCGCGCCAATGCCTGTGTGCACGGCCTGCGCCACTTCCTCGCCCACCACGACGACGACCCGGCGCGGATCGAGCGCATCCTGGGCGTGCTCACCCGGTTCGCGCACGCCGGCTGGGCGGAGGCCATGCGCGGCCTCGGCTACTTCCATGGCACGACCTCCAATCCCACCTGGCAGGACTTCGACCGTGCGGTGCGCTGGTGCGAGGCGGCCTGTCGGCTGGCGCCGGACGATGCCGACAACCTGGCGCTGCGGCAGACCCTGCAGGGCGACGGCTGGCTGGCGAAGCGGCGCTATGCGCGGGCGGCGGCGCGGGCCGCTGAGCGGGCGCCCGCTCTACCGCACTGAGCGCGCCTTCACCCGTCCGCGCGCGGTCGGCGATACTGCACGCCCGCCGTGACCCGCATGGCCTGCCGCTGCCCGTCTCCCCGATGTCGTTCGCTTCCCTCGGTCTGTCGTCCGCGCTGTATCCCGCCTTCGCCGCCGCGCTTGCGCGCGCCGGCTGGCAGACGCCCACGCCGATCCAGCAGCAGGCGGTGCCGCTGATCGTCGCCGGCCACGACCTGCTGGCCATGGCGCAGACCGGTTCCGGCAAGACCGCGGCGTTCGCGCTGCCGTTGCTGCAGGCCTGCGCGCAGGCGGCCAGGCCGGCGCGCTCCACCCGCGTGCTCGTCCTGGTGCCGACCCGCGAACTGGCGGTGCAGGTCGCCGACACCTTCGTCGCGCTGGGCCTGGAACTGCCGCGGCGGCCACGGGTGGTGGTGGCGGTCGGCGGAGTCTCGATCAATCCGCAGATGCTGGCGCTGCGCGGTGGTGCCGATGTGGTGGTGGCCACGCCCGGGCGCCTGCTGGACCTGCTGGAGCAGCGCGCCCTGCACTTGGACGCGGTGGCGCACCTGGTGCTGGACGAGGCCGACCGTCTGCTCGATCTGGGTTTCGGCGCCGAACTGGAGCGGCTGCTGCGCCTGCTGCCGCCGACGCGGCAGACCCTGCTGTTCTCGGCCACGGTGCCGGCGCCGATCGCGGCGCTGGCCACGCGCCTGCTGCGCGCGCCGCGGCGGATCGGCGACGCCGCCGACGCCGCACCGATTCCGGCGACGCTGCGCCAGCGCGCGATCGAGGTCGACAGTGCGCGGCGCCTGGCCCTGCTGCAGCATCTGCTGGAACACGAAGCCTGGCCGCGCGCGTTGGTGTTCGTGGCCAGCCGGCGCAGCGCCGAACAGGTCGCCACCGCCCTGAGCAAGGCCGGCATCGCCGCGCAATCGCTGCATGGCGAACTGGCGCAGGGCCGGCGCCAGCGCACCCTGGACGCGTTCCGCCAGCAGCAGCTGCGCGTGCTGGTGACCACCGACCTGGCCGCGCGCGGCATCGACATCGCCGCGCTGCCGGTGGTGGTGAACTACGACCTGCCGCGTTCCACCGCGGACTACACCCATCGGATCGGCCGCAGCGCGCGCGCCGGCGCCGAGGGTCAGGCGCTGAGCTTCGTCGATGCGGCCAGCGCGGCGCATCTGCGCCTGATCGAAAAACGCCAGGGCGTGCGCGTGCCGCGCGAACGCATCCCCGGTTTCAAGCCGACGCCGGCACCGCTCCCGGCGGCCGCACAGACCACGGAGGTCGCAGCCTCCACCGGCGGCATCAAGGGCAAGCGGCCGAGCAAGAAGGACCGGCTGCGCGCGGCACGTGCGCAGGACGGAGAACCGCCCGCGAGCGGCTGAGCGGCGCCGCGCGGGCCCCGACGCAGCGGGCGCGCCGGATCGCGCTCAGTCCTCGAAGAGGTCGTGCCCGCTCTCGTCCTGGCCGCCCTTGGCCCGCGGCGGCCGCGTGCACGCCCGGCTGCGGATTTCCACGTAGAACTGTTCGCCGCCGGCAGCGACCAACGCGTCGACCGCGCGCAGCAGCTCGGCCGGCGGCAGCACCGCGGCGGTGGCTTCCTCGGTGCCGAACAACGTGTCGAAGTCCCAGTAGTCGGCACCGGCCGGCAGGGTCTTGCGGCGTTCGCGGCGGATGTACTTGCGGATGTCGTGCTTGGCGGCGTCGAGCAGGCGGTCGGGATGCTTGCCTTCGATGCGGAGCCGGTAGGTCTTCTTCACTGCGGGAAATCCTGGAAAGGGAATGCGGCGGCCAGCGCAGCGCGGCGGCGCGGCGGGCGCACCGGCAGGCGGCGCGTGCCACGGGCCGCCATGGTGCCAGAAGCGGCCGCGCGCTGTGGAATGCGCGGATAATGGGCGCACGCCCCACCGCCATGCAGGAGCCACCGATGACCGATCCGTCCGCCTTCGCCGGGTACCGCGTCCTCGTCGCCGGCGCCAGCCGCGGCATCGGCCTCGCCATCGCCGACGCCTTCGCCCGCCACGGCGCCGCCGTGGCGATCTGCGCGCGCAGTGCCGCGCCGCTGGCCGACGCCGCCGCACACTTGCAGCACCATGGCCACCCGGTCGCCTCGCAGTGCTGCGACCTGGCCGACCCCGCACAGATCGAGGGCTGGGTGGCGCAGGCCGCAGACGCGCTGGGCGGCATCGACGTGATGATCAACAACGCCTCCGGCTACGGCCATGGCGACGACGATGCCAGCTGGCAGGCCGGCTTCGACATCGACCTGATGGCCGCGGTGCGCTGCAACCGCGCCGCGCTGCCACGGCTGCGCGCCAGCGGCCGCGGCTGCATCCTCAACATCAGTTCGATCAACGGCCTGCGGCCGACGCCACGCGTGCCGGCGTATTCGGCGGCGAAGGCGGCGCTGAACTACTACACGACCACGCTGGCGACGCAGCTGGCGCGCGAGCGGATCCGGGTCAATGCGATCGCGCCCGGTTCCATCGAGTTCCCCGGCGGCCTGTGGGAGCAGCGCCGCCAGCAGCAGCCCGAGCTGTACCGGCACATCCGCGCCAGCATTCCGTTCGGCGCCTTCGGCGCACTCGACGATGTCGCCAACGCGGCCCTGTTCCTGGCCTCGCCGCAGGCGCGCTGGATCACCGGCCAGGTGCTGGCGGTGGACGGCGGACAATCGCTGGGCGCCTAGGCGGGTCGCGCGTACGTCCGCGGCCAATGCACGCGAGCGCGCTACGGCGAGCGTGGGCTGCACGCGATGCGGTGCTGATGTGGCCTGGCGACGACGCCGCGCTGCAGACGATCGCCCCATGGCTTGGCTGTCGCTATCGCACACGCAATGCTGCGAACTCGCGCACGCTCTCCACTCCCGAATCCCCAATCCCCAATCCCCAATCCCGGCTCCTACACCAACTGCGCCGCCTCGATCACCTGCACGCCCGGACGCGGCTGCAGCGCGGCCGCGACCAGCGCCGCGGCGATGCGCTCGGCCGGATTGATCCGGTAGCGCCGCGGCAGCAGCGGCCCCAGCGCGCGCAGCACCAGGCTGGCGGCATGTTCACCGCGACGGCGTTGCGCACGTTCGCCGCCGATCAGGCCCGGCCGCACCAGGGTCAGCGAGGGATAGCCGAGCGCACGCAGGTCGTTCTCCAGCTCGCCCTTGACGCGGTTGTAGAACGCCCATGAGCGCGGATTCGCCCCCAGCGCGGAGTTGAGCGCGAAGGCCTCGGCCCCGTGCTGGCGCAGTCGCTGCGCGATCGCCAGCGGATAGTCGTGATCGACCCGACGGAATGCCTCGCGCGAGCCGGCCTGGCGCATCGTGGTGCCGAGCGCGCAGATCGCCGCATCCACCTGCCACCACGGCGCCTGCGCCGGCAATGCATCGAAGTCCAGTACCAGGTTGTGCAGCTTGGAATGGGTCAGGCCCAGCGCGCGCCGGGTCGGCGCGATCACCGCGCTGCACGCAGGCTCGGCCAGCAACTGGGTCAGCGCATGACCACCGACCAGGCCGGTGGCGCCGGCGAGCAGGATTTTCATGGAAACGTCCTTGGAGGCTGGCGGGGGAGGTTCCGACTATCGCAGGGAGGACGGGAAGGTGCTGTCGGGGGTGCTTGTGTGCGGGTGTGGTCCACGAGGCGCTGCGCGCTCCCACCCTCACCCCAACCCCTCTCCCGGCGGGAGAGGGGCTATGGGCGCGCGGCTGTTCCCTTCTCCCGTCGGGAGAAGGTGCCCCGAAGGGGCGGATGAGGGTACGGGCGCAAGCCAGGCTTTCTCCCTACACGCCAACGCGCGGCCAAATGCATCAGCACGACACCGTGCAACTGGCGTCCAGGATCCACGAGGCGCTGCGCGCCCCTACCCTCACCCCAACCCCTCTCCCGGGGGGAGAGGGGCCATGGGCCCACGGCTGTTCCCTTCTCCCGTCGGGAGAAGGTGCCCCGAAGGGGCGGATGAGGGTACGGGCGCAAGCCAGGCTTCCTCCCTAGATAAGGGTCCAAGCGCCAGCCAGGCCTCCACCCCACACGGCAGCCCACCGCTCCGCCCACCTCAACCCCGCCCGGTCGCCGCGCCGCAGCAGGTACGCCACAATAGCCGCCCCATCGCGCCGGCCGGCGCGCTGCAACCTGACGAGGAGCGGTTCGATGTTCGTGGTGTGCGGAGAGGCCTTGTACGACATCTTCATCGACGGCTATGCCGGCACCTCGGTCGGGATGACCGCGCGCCAGGGCGGTTCGCCGTTCAACGTGGCCATCGGCCTGGCCCGCCTGGGCGCGCCGTCGGCGTTGTTCACCGGCCTGTCCACCGATCCGCTCGGCCGCCAGCTGCGCGCCACCCTCGAAGGCGAAGGCGTGGCCCTGGACTACTGCATCGACAAGCGCGAGGCGACCACCCTGGTGATGGTCGCGCTCGACGCCGGCGGCGTGCCCAACTACGCCTTCTACGGCACCGGCTGCGCCGACCGCGCGCTGACCGAAGCCGACCTGCCGGCGCTGGACGCGCGCGTCGGCGGCCTGCATTTCGGCTCCTACACCCTGGTCGCCGAGACCACCGCCAGCACCTTCCAGGCGCTGGCCGAGCGCGAACGCGGGCAGCGGCTGATCTCGCTGGACCCCAACGTGCGGCCGACGGTGGAGCCGGACATGGCGGTGTGGCGCGCGCGACTGGCGCGCTGGATCGCGTTGGCGCACGTGGTCAAGGTCAGCCAGGAAGACATCGAACTGCTGTATCCGCAGCAGGATCCGTTCGCCGTCGCCCGCAGCTGGCTGCAGCAGGGGCCGTCGCTGGTGGTGATGACCCTGGGCGGCGACGGCGCCGTGGCCTGGCGCGGCGACAGCGAAGCGCGCGTGCCCGGCCGCGTGGTGCAGGTGGCCGATACCGTGGGCGCCGGCGACAGCTTCCAGGCGGCGTTGCTGCAGCAGTTGCCCGATCCGGCCGCGCTGGCGGCGCTGGGCAGTGAGCCGGCCGCGCTGGAGCGCCTGCTGCAGTTCTGCGTGGCCGCCGCGGCGATCAACTGCACCCGCGCCGGCGCCAATCCGCCCAGCCTGGACGAGGTCCGCGCCGCGCTCTGACCCCGCCCCACGGCGTGCGCGGCATGCCCGCGGCCGGCGTCCCTATGATGGGCCGGCCGTCCACGGCGCCTCATCCACCAGGAGACCTGCCTTGATCGACCTGTCCGACATCGCCGTGCGCCTGGGCATCGCCGCGCTCGCCGGCGCGGCGATCGGGTTGAACCGCGACCTGCACGGCAAGCCGATCGGCATCCGCACGTTGGGCCTGGTCGGCCTGGCCACCGCGATGGTGGTGCTGCTGGCCGACCCGCTGGGCAAGGGCGGCTTCACCGACGCCGGCAGCCGTGTCATCCAGGGCATCCTGACCGGCATCGGCTTCCTCGGCGCCGGCGTGATCTATCACACCCAGAAACACGTCCGGGTGCATGGCCTGACCAGCGCCGCCTGCGTCTGGCTCACCGCCTGCATCGGCATCATGTGCGGCGCCGGCCAGTGGCAGATCGTGGCCGTGTCGCTGGCCATCGCCTTCGTCATCCTGTTGTTCGGCGGCCGCGTCGAGCGCGCGTTGCACACGGTCCTGGGCGGCAAGCCGCACGGTGCCGCGGCGACCGATCAGTCGTCGGAGGACGGCCCGCACCAGCCCGGCAAGTAGCTCGCGTCCCGGCTCCTGGCGAGCGCGAGCGCGGTCTCCACGGCGCGGGCGAAATCCTCCTTGACGTCGCGGCGTCGCAGCCGGCGGCGGAACAGGTCGGCCCACAGGAATTCGCTGAACGGGATGGTGTCCTTGGCGTAGCCGCCCGCGCGCCGGACCTCGCCGGCGAGGCTGCGGTAGGGGTCGTCCTTCAGGTCCGCGATCGACGTGGGCATGTCCTTGAACGGACGGCGCTCGCCCTTGGCGTCGTAGGGATAGGCCCAGCGCCGATGATCCAGCACGCTCCACAGCGCGGCCTTGTCGACCACGCTGAGGTCGGCGATCACCGTGACCAGGATGTCCTTCACCCCTTCGTCGTGCAGCGCCCGCGCCAGATGGTGGTGGTCGACCACGTAGTACCTGCCGTCCGGCCCCAGCACCACCGGGATCATGTGCGTGCCGAGCAGTTCGGCCTGCGTGTGCCTGGACGCATGCGCGCGCCAGCGCTTGCGCTTCTCCTTGACCTCGCGCATGCCCACGGTCATCTGCGTGGGGCGCAGGGACAGGATCGGGACCGGGTGCAGCAGCGGTTCGCGGGAATCGGCCATGCGTAGTCTCCGTGGAGGTGGGGGGCGCCGCGGGAGGCGCGGCCGCCAGAGTGCCAGCGCCTTGGGCGTTCTGCACAGCGCCATTGCACGCGCTCCCCTCTCCCACCGGGAGAGGGGTTGGGGGTGAGGGTGCGACCGCCAGGGAACCTCGTCCCCAGACACGTCCCTAGCCACCCGACCCTCATCCGCCCCTTCGGGGCACCTTCTCCCCGAGGTAGAAGGAAGCAAGGGGCCGGGGTGAGGGTGCGACGGCAATGGAGTGCGCTTCACAGACCCACCGTCCGCCGGCTCAAGCGCGCACCGCCGGCGCCGATATCCAGATCCTGAGCGCCACCATGGGCGGCGCATTGACCTTGGGGAGGAACCGGCTGGCATGTCGGACCAACGCGACGAGCCGCCGATCAGCGGACTGCGCAAGCTGCTGTCGCCGCGTCGGCGCGATCCGGCGCCCGTGGCGGCCGCGACGCTGCCGGCGCGCGCGCATGGGCAGGGCCATGGGCACAAGCACGCCCATGCGGCGCTTCCTGCGGCGGCCGCGACCGACCCGGCTGCCGCCACCGCCGCGCTGATCCACCTGTTCCAGCAGGCGCACGAGCCGCTGGGCCTGCTCGGCGCCTTCGCCGACGGCATGGCCGCGCTGCATGGCGAGTTGGGCGACATGGGCCGGCGCCTGCAATCGGCGGCCAGCAGCGGCGACTGGCCCAGCTACGGCCGCGCGCTGCGCCAGTTGATCGACAAGTACATCCGCACCATCGACGTCGAAGATCCGCTGGCCGGGCCCAGCGACAGCGAGCGCCTGCGCGACCTGCTGCGGCAGACCGTGGCCGGCGCGCTGGCGGCGCTGCTGCACACCCTGCCCGAACTGGCCGGCGAAGCCGAGGCCAGCGGCGAGGCGCTGCGTCAGTGGCGGCCCGGGCAACCGCTGGAGCCGGTGGCGCAGCAGGTGCGCGAGCTGTGCCACCAGATCGCGTTGCGCGCCAACGACAGCCAGGAGCAGCAGGCGCTGTTGCTGAGCCTGTTCGACCTGCTGCTGGAGAACGTCGGCGAACTGCTCGAGGACACCAGTTGGCTGCAGGGGCAGATCGCGGTGGTGCGCGACCTGATCGCCGGGCCGCTGGACCGCTACTCGATCGAGGAGGCGCGCGGCAGCCTGCGCGAGGTGATCTACAAGCAGGGCCTGCTCAAGCAGGGCATCGCCGAATCCAAGGAGGCGATGAAGGACCTGATGCTGACCTTCGTCGAAGATCTGGACGGCATGGCCGCCAGCACCGGCGAATTCCACGACCGCATCGCCGACTACTCGCAGACCATCCGCGACGCGCGCAGCATCGCCGACCTCAACCGCCTGCTGCAGGAAGTGTTGCAGGACACCGGCCACGTGCAGGAGCAGGCGCTGCGCGCGCGCGACCACCTGATCGCCGCGCGCCAGGAAGTGGAGGCGGCCGAGCAGCGCATCCTGCGCCTGGAGCAGGAACTGCAGGACGTCAGCGGCCTGGTGCGGGTCGACCAACTCACCGGCGCGCTCAACCGTCGTGGGCTGGAGGATCTGTTCGCGCGCGAACTGGTGCGTACCGAACGCAGCGCGCAACCGCTGTGCGTGGCGATGCTGGACCTGGACGATTTCCGCCAGCTCAACGAAACCTTCGGCCACCCCGGCGGCGACAGCGCCCTGCGCCACGTGGTGGAGGTGGCGCGCACCACCTTGCGCGCCAGCGACGCCGTCGCCCGCTTCGGCGGCGAGGAATTCGTGCTGCTGATGCCGGACTGCACGATCTTCGAGGCCAGCGCGGCGGTGACCCGGGTGCAACGCGCCCTGGCCCAGCGCGCGGTGGTGCACGAGGACCAGCGCGTGTTCGTGAGCTTCAGCGCCGGCGTGGCCCTGCGCCAGCCCGGCGAAGCGCAGGACGCGCTGATCCGCCGCGCCGACCGTGCGCTGTACGAGGCCAAGAAGGCCGGCAAGAACCGGGTGGTGTCGGCCGACTAGCTGGCGCCGGCGTGACCGGCGCGGGATTGGGGAGTCGGGATTGGGGATTGGCAAGAGCGGCGCGCTTGGCTCGCTGTTGCGAATCCCGAATCTCCAATCCCTAATCCCTATCCCGCACCTTCTTGACGCCCAGCACCACCGCCAGCACCACCGCGCCGGCCACGATACCCACCACCGCATTGCCCAAGGCCAGCACCAGGCTGCCCAGGCCGCCGCTCGGGGCGATGGTCTCGATGGCGTGGTGCAGCGGGCCGATGCTGTGCACCAGGATGCCGCCGCCGACCAGGAACATCGCCGCGGTGCCGGCGACCGACAGGGTGCGCATCAGCCACGGCGCCAGCCACAGGATGCCGCGGCCGATCGTCGCGGCGGCGGCGCCCTTGCGGCTCAGGTACAGGCCCAGGTCGTCGAGCTTGACGATGCCGGCGACCAGGCCATAGACGCCGGCGGTCATCGCCAGCGCGATCGCCACCAGCACCGCGACCTGCTGCACGAACGGCACGCCGGCGACCACACCCAGCGACAGCACGATGATTTCGGCCGAGAGGATGAAGTCGGTGCGGATCGCGCCCTTGACCTTGTCCTTCTCCAGCGCCACCACGTCCACCTGCTGGTCGGCCAGCGCCTGCACCTGCTGCGCGCGACGTTCCGCGTCCTCTTCCTTCGAGTGCAGGAAACGGTGCGCCAGCTTTTCCACGCCCTCGAAGCACAGGAAGGCGCCGCCGATCATCATCAGCGGGGTGATCGCCCACGGCAGCCAGGCGCTGATCGCCAGTGCCGCCGGCACCAGGATCGCCTTGTTCAGCAGCGAACCCTTGGCCACCGCCCACACCACCGGCAGTTCGCGGTCGGCGTTGACCCCGGTCACCTGCTGCGCGTTCAGCGCCAGGTCGTCGCCGAGCACGCCGGCGGTCTTCTTGGCGGCGACCTTGGTCAGGATCGACACGTCGTCGAGCAGGGTGGCGATGTCGTCGAGCAGGGTGAACAGGCTGGCGCCGGCCATGCGGGGATTCCGTTCGGGGTGAGCGGCGATTCTCGCCGATTCCGCTGGCCACGTGCGTGAGCGGTGCCGCCTCAGCCGTGCATAACGCCGGCTCGGCTACCGTGCGCGGCAGGCCCGCATTGCCCGCGAAGGAGACCCGAATGGACCAGTTCCTCACCGCCCCCCGCGCCATCGTCGACGACGTGCTCGCGGCCGTGGCCATGCTGCAACCGCTGCGGCTGTCCGAAACCGACAGCGGCACCCGCATCGTGCTGCAGGCCGCGCGCGATCCGCGCCAGGTCGCGGTGCTGTCCGGCGGCGGCGCCGGGCACGAGCCGGCGCATGCCGGCTTCGTCGGCCCCGGCATGCTCAGCGGCGCCATCGCCGGCGACCTGTTCGCCTCGCCCGGGGTGGAAGCGGTGCTGGCGGCGATCCGCGCCTGCGCCGACGCGCCCGGCGTGCTGCTGGTGATTAAGAACTACACCGGCGACCGGCTCAACTTCGGCCTGGCCGCCGAGCGCGCCCGCGCCGAGGGCATCGACGTGGCCAGCGTGCTGGTCGCCGACGACATCGCCCTGCCCGACGCCACGCAGCCGCGCGGCATCGCCGGCACGGTGCTGGTGCACAAGTACGTGGGCCACCTGGCGCGCGAGGGCGTTCCGCTGGCCGACCTGGCACAGCACGGTCAGGCCTTCGCCGACCGCCTGCTGTCGCTGGGCATGGCCTTGTCCAGTTGCAGCGTGCCCGGCCAGCACGTCGGCCGCCGCGCGCCGGAACTGGGCCTGGGCATCCACAACGAACCGGGCGCGCGGCCGGTGCAGCCGAGCACGGTGGAGGAAGCCCTGGCGCTGGTGCTGGACCCGCTGCTGGCACAGGCCAATGCCCGCTTCGGCACCGACGCGCCACTGGTCCTGATGCTCAACGACCTCGGCGGCTGCTCGACGCAGGAACTGGGCGTGCTGACGCGGCTGGCGCTGCAACGCATCGGCGTCGAGCGGGTGGCGCTGATGGTGGTGCCGGCGGCGCTGATGACCTCGATGGACATGCACGGCTTCTCGATCACCCTCGCCCCGGCCGACGCCGACGTGCTCGCCGCGCTGCAGGCGCCGGTGCAGACCCTGGGCTGGCCAGGCGTGCGCGTGCCGCACGCGGTGCGGACCTTTGCGCCGGCACTGAAGCGCGACGACAGCCACCGCCAGGGCACGCGCGATGCGCAGTGCGCCGCAGCGCTGGCGCGGGTGGCGCAGGCACTGATCGCCGCGCAGGCGGAACTGGACGCCCTGGACGCGCGCAGTGGCGATGGCGACGCCGGCAGCACCTTCGCCGCCGGGGCGCGCGCCGTGCAGCAAGCGTTGGACACGGATGCGCTGGCCACCGGCGACGCCGCCGTACTGGCGCGCGGGCTGGCGGCGACGATCGAACACAGCATGGGCGGCTCCAGCGGCGTGCTGCTGTCGATCCTGTTCACCACCGCTGCCGGCGCCCTGGCGGAAGGACGCGACTGGGTGCAGGCGCTGCAGGCCGGCGTGGCGCGGATGCAGCACTACGGCGGCGCGCAACGCGGCGACCGCACCCTGCTCGATGCCTTGCTGCCGGCGCTGGACGCCCTGGCCCAGGGTGCCGGCGTGGACGCCGCCGCGCACGCCGCCCGCGCCGGTGCCGATGCCACCGCACAGCTCACCCGCGCTGGCGCCGGCCGCGCGGCCGCAGTGCCGGCGGACGCATTGCGCGGCGTGATCGACCCCGGCGCCGAGGCGGTGGCGCGGGCGTTCGCGGCCTGGCGGTGAAGCGACCGGTCGGTCGGCCGATGCGGTGCGAGGCAGGCATGGGTCAATCGGGGAGGCAGGCGTGTCCGGGATCGCCTGTCGCGGCTGAAGCCGCTTCTACGACACGCCAGCACGCGGCATGCATGGCGTCGTCGCCGCACACACGTAGGCAACTCCGCATGCAATGCCACCAGGAATCGGCAGCCGTGCCCTCCTACGTTCAGCCGCGACAGGATTCATCGATAACGCCCATCGCGGCTGAAGCCGCTCCTACAGAGGGCGCCATCGGGGCTGCAATGGGCTGCCGGGTGCACTGTGGGAGGGACTTCAGTCCCGACGCGCGCATGTCGAAATCGCCAGCGCCTTTGGAGCATCGCCCCGCCGCCAGCTACTCCGCCGACGCCGCCTCCAGCACCTGCGCCACCGCCTGCAGCGAGCCTTGCACCGAGCCGGGCTGCAGCGCCAGCGCCTGGGTCTTGCCGCGCACCGCCACCTCCATGCGCTGCGGCACGCCGCGCGCATCGCCGACGATGCGGTAGGTGGTGTCGCCGCGCGTGAAGCGGAGCACCTGGTGGTCGGCGTCGTAGTCCATCGCCTCGCCCTCCGCATTCGGATACAGCAGATCCACCCGCTGCTGCGCGCCGATCGCCGCATAGAACGGCTTGCCGCTTGCGCCGTCGCCGACATTGGCGAACACCACGATGCGCTTGCCGGCCGGCGCCAGGCGGAACGCGAGCAGGAGATTGCGCTCGCCCGCGGTGGTACCGCCCTGCTCGTCCCACAGATAGTGCGTGTCGGCCACGCGCTTGCCGGCACGGTCGCGGTACACCGTCTCCTGCGCCAGTCCCGGCCCCTCGCTGCGCGCATCCTCCACCACCTCGCGCTCCAGCAGGGGCTCGCCATCGCGTACCGAGTACGTCGCGTACTGGTGCCAACAGCAGCCGTCCTTGGTCATGGTGTGGAGTTCGCGCGCCTGCGCATCCACTTGGAACAAGCCGCAGTTGCTCTGTGCCAGTTCGGTGAAACCGGGGCTGGCCTCGAAGCCGTCGGCGGTGCCCAGGTACACCTGGTAGGACGGGCCGTGATAGCAGCTGTTCTGGCCGTCCATCACCGCCAGGTCCTTGATCCCGTCGAAATTGAAATCGTCGTAGATCAGCACGCTCTGCTCGCCGTACGGCAGTTCGTGCACGTTGGCCTTGACCTTGCCGTTCTTGCCATCGGTGTCCAGCACCAGTTCCGACGAGGCCACCTCGAGCAGCGGCGTGGCGTTGCCGCGGGCGAACACGCGCACGATCCCGGGACGGAACACCTCGTCGTTGTCCTCGACTTCCAGGGTCGCGCGGTAGCGGTCGGAAAAGTCCTGCAGCTCGTAACTGCGGCGCGTGCTGGCAGCGAAGGCCTTGGCGTCGAACTCCTCGCCGGCATAGCGCTGGGGCGCGGTCGCCGCAGCCGCAGTCGCCGACAGCAGCCCCGTCAGCAACGCGCACGCGCACAGGACGGCGGCACGGCAAACGGCGGGCAAAACGACGACGGACATGGCAGCGCTCCTGGCTGGTGACGGCGAGCGCCCAGGGTAAGCGCGGTCGCGGTACCGGAACAGAGGCTGCCAACCGCCCATGGGTCAGAACAGCGCACGCGCGAAGGCGCGCAGGGCGCTGCGCACCTCGGTGGCGACGCCGGCGCCGTCGTCGCCCAGCCAGGCCATGACCAGCAGCGCCAGGATCACCACCGCTGCCAGCAGCGCCAGCCGACGTCCGCTCATCGGGCCACAGCCATGCCGACACCGCGCGCCCGCGTGCGCGTCGCGCCGTCCCATGGCGCGGTCTCTGGCGCAGCGCGCCGATGATGACCGCGCCCCGAGGGATGGCACCGACGCGCCCCGATCGACCTCGCCCGTTCGCTCCGCTGCACTCCGCTCCCTCCGACCCGCGCCATCGCAACGCGGCAGGATACGACGCCTCGCCATGATGAGGACCCCATCGCCAGCGCTCCTGGCGACATGGCGCCGATCACGGCAGACCGCTTGCACGGCGCGGGGCGCAGGATCGCGGCTGTCATGTGCAGCGACCCTCGCCCCCTTCCGTCGCGTCGGCGAAGAACAGGCGCCACGCGCCTCGGGATTCACCGCGCGACGACCCGATGGTCGCCACACTCATGCCTGCCTTTCGCCTGCCCGGAGCCCACCTTGAGCGCGACGCCCGACGCTGCGGACGCACCGCACGTGATCGGCGGCCTCAGCCGCCGCACCCAGATCCTGCGCCTGCTGCTGCGCTACCGCAGCTCCGGGGTGTTTTCCGGCATGGACATGGAGACCGCCCAGGGCGAGCACGAGCTGCCGCCGGAAGGCACGCCGGAACAGTTCGTCACCGACCTGGAGGCGCTGGGGCCGACCTTCGTCAAGCTCGGGCAGATGCTGTCCACGCGCCCGGACGTGGTGCCGCCGGAGTTCGCCACCGCGCTGGAGCGGATGCAGGAGAACACCGCGCCGATTCCGAGCGAGCGCATCCGCGAGATCGTCGAGGCCGAACTCGGTGTCGGCATCAACAAGGCCTTCTCCGCCTTCGACGACACCCCGCTGGGCAGCGCCTCGCTGGCGCAGGTGCACCGCGCCGCGCTGCGCGACGGCACACCGGTGGCGATCAAGGTGCAGAAGCCCGAGGTCGCCGCGCAGGTGCGCTCGGACCTGGAAGTGCTGCGCAGCTTCGCCAGCGCCGCCGACAAGCTCACCGGGCTGGGCCGGCGCATCCGCTTCGCCGACTGGCTGGCCGAGTTCGGCAAGGCGCTGCTGGCCGAACTGAACTACGAGGCCGAGGCCGAGAACCTGGCGCGCTTCGGCGAACACCTGCGGCCGTTCCCGCAGCTGTGGGTGCCGCAGCCGGTGTGGGACCTGTGCAGCCGCCGCGTGCTGACCATGCAGCTGGCCGAAGGCGTGCGCGTGGACAAGATCTCCGGGCTGCGCCGCACCGAGCAGCCGATGGACGACCTGGCCGCGGCGCTGGTGCGTGGCTATCTGGACCAGATGTTCGTGCACGGCGAGATCCACGCCGACCCGCATCCGGGCAACCTGCGCGTGCTCGCCGACGGGCGCCTGGCGATCTTCGACCTGGGCATGGTCGCGCACGTGCCGCCGAAGCTGCGCGAGCGCCTGCTCAAGCTGCTGTTCGCGGCGGTCGACGGCCGCGGCGAGGAAGTGGCCGAGGAAACCATCGCCCTGAGCACGCGCCTGGAGGACTTCGACGAGGAGCGCTACCAGCGCGAGACCGGGCAGATGATCGCCCGCTACGCCGCGCACGACGCCACCTCCGAAGGCCGGGTGGTGCTGGACCTGGTGCGCATCGCCACCGCCTACGGCCTGCGCACGCCGCCCGAGCTGAGCCTGCTCGGCAAGACCCTGCTGAACCTGGAAGCAGTGTGCCGCGCGCTGTCGCCGCACCTGGACACGCGCGTGGTGGTCGAGGACCAGCTGCAGCACGTGATGCGCGCGCGGCTGAAGAAGTCGCTGTCGGCGGCCAACCTGGCCAGCGAGGCGATGGAACTGCAGGCGCTGCTGCGCGAGGGCCCGCGCCGGCTCTCGGACATCCTCACCCTGGCCGCGGAGAACCGCCTGCAGGTGCGCGTGGCCGGGCTGGAGGAATCGCGGCTGATGGAGAGCCTGCAGAAGATCGCCAACCGCGTCGCCGCCGGCATCGTCACCGCCGCGCTGATCCTGGCCTCCACGCAGATGATGCGCATCGACACCGGCACCAAGCTGTTCGGCTACCCGGCCATCGCGATGGTGCTGTTCCTGCTCGGCGTGATCCTGGGCCTGGGCATCGTGGTCAGCGCCGTGCTGTTCGACCGGCGCATCCGCGCCCGCGAGGAGCGCGGGAGGCGCTGAACGGCCGGGAGTGGGGAATCGGGAATGGGGAATCGTAGGAGCGGCTTCAGCCGCGACCTGCAACGCCAGCAGGTCGCAGCCAAGCCTGCTTTACGCTTCACCAATCCCCAATCCCGAATCCCCAATCCCAGCTACTCACGCACCAGCTTCACTTCCTGCGGCGACTCCAGCACGATGCCCTCCTCGGCCAGGCGCTGCAGCAGGGCGAAGAACAGGTCGCTGCGGGTGCCGTAGGTGAGCCGCGGCGAGGCCACGTAGGCGAAGCTGTTGAGGGTGACGTGGCCGCTGGCGATGGAGTCGATGAACACCGAGGGCGCCGGGTCGTCCAGCACGCCCGGGTGCGCCGCGTACAGCTCCAGCAGCAGGGCGCGCAGCTTGGTCACGTCGGTGCCCAGCGACACCGCGAACTGGATCTGCACCCGCCCCAGCGGCCCGGCCAGGGTCATGTTGCGCAGGGTCTTGGTAATCAGTTCGGAGTTGGGGACGATCAGGGTGGAGCGGTCGCCGACCTGGATCTCGGTGGCGCGCACGCTGATCCGGCGCACATCGCCCTCCTGGTCGCCGATCTTGATCCAGTCGCCGATCTTGACCGGACGCTCGGCGAGCAGGATCAGGCCGGACACGAAGTTCTGGGTGATCGACTGCAGGCCGAAACCGATGCCGACCGACAGCGCGCTGACCACCAGCGCGATCCGCTCCAGGCCGATGCCCAGTGCGGCCAGCGCCCACAACGCCGCCAGGATGATGCCGACATAGCGCGCCACCGTGCTGATCGAGTTGCGCGAGCCGTCGTCCAGTTCGGTCTTGGGCAGATAGGTCTGGGTCAGCCAGCGATGCAGGTACTGCATGACGCCCAGGCCGAGCAGCAGCACCAGCACCGCGCGCGCAATCGCCCCCGGGTAAAGCACCACCTTGTCGCTGACGCGGATGCCGTCGGACAGCAGCGAAAACCAGTCCGAGACGATCGAGACGTTGGTGCCGAACGGCATCAGCAGCGCGCCGACGCCGATCAGCAGCAGCAGCACCCGCAGCAGCGCCGAAGTCAGCACGCCGGCTTGCTCCAGGCTGCTCGAACGCACCCCGAAGGCGCCGTTGGCGGCGCGGCCGATGCGGCCTTCGCTGGCGAACAGCCACAGCGCGAAGTCGTCGGCGAAGGTCATCAGCAGGCGCACCGCGCCGACGATCATGGTGATCCAGATGATCTGCCGGGTGATGAACAGGCCCAGGTGCAGGTAGCCCAGCAGCGCCGCCAGCAGCGCCACCACCACCGCCACCTTGACCAGCACCCCGATCAACGCCAGCACCCCGCCGTGCTGGCCGGGCGGCGGCGGCTGGTCGTTGGCCAGCGCCTGCGCCGCGGCCTCGGCGTACTGCCGCCGGCGCAGCCGCGACAGGCTGGTCAGCGTCGCCAGGATCAGCACGCCGTAGACCAGCGCGATCACCCCGTCGGCGGCGACGGTGGCCGAATCGCTGGTGCGCGCGGCCTGGTTGACCACCAGCAGCATGCTGCTGAGCCAGGCCAGCGCCGCGGTGGCCCAGGTGTACTTGCGCAGGCGCCGCGCGGTGGCGTCGTCGATCGGGAACAGCCGCCAGCTCGGCTGGTTCGGCAGCAGCACGCTGGCGCCGAGCGAACCCATGAAGGCCGCGGCGAAGCTGACCCACACGAAGCCATTGAGCACCGTCTCCAGGCGCTCGGGCACCGCATCGATGCTGCGCAGGGCCTCGGCCAGCGCCACCGCGGCCAGGCCCGGGGTCAGCGTGCCCAGCAGCAGGAACCAGATCGCCAGACCGGAGCGGCGCAGGCGGCTGCCCGGCGCGCGCGACACCGCATAGCGCTTGCCCAGCCAGCGCAGCAGGTAGCGCAGCGGGAACAGCAGGATCAGCGCGATGGCGATGCCGAACCCGAGCGCGCCGCGGCCATGCTCGGCGATCGCGCCCTGCAGCGCCTGCTGGCCCAGCGCATACAGCGCCAGCAACTTGGCCTGGTCGTCGGGGAAATCGGCGGCGATCTGCTTCCACAGCGCCGGCGACAGCGGCGAGGGCGAGCGCAGCGACAGCTCCTGACTGAAATGCTCGGCGCGCGCGCGTTCGATGTCGTCGGCCAGCTGCCGCGCCTCCACCACCATCAGCTTGCCGCGCTTGACCCCCGAATCCAGCGCGTCGCGCTGCTTGGTCAGCGCCTTGCGCTGCGCGGCGATGTCGGGCGAGTCGCCGGTGGCAGCCGGGCCGAGTTGCTGCAGGCGCGCATTGACCTGCGCCAGCTGCTGCGAGAGCGCATCGGCGGCGGTCTGCGCATCGTTGGCGGCATCGGAGACCTGCGCCACCAGGTCCTGGAAGGCGGTCTGGTTGCCCGCGTCCACTTCCTGGCCGCGCGCGTCCTTCAGCGACTTGGCGGCGTTGTCCAGCAGGGTCTGCGGGTCCGGCGGCGCGTCGTCGGCGTCCTGCGGCTGGGCGGAGGCCACGGCCGCGCACAGCCACAACAGCAGCAGGACGCAACGCAACAGGGACGACGAGGACGCGGAACGGGGCAGCAGGCGCACGCAGGGACCGGCACGGGCAAGCGCGGACCACCGCGCGTGCGGCGCACTATACGGCGCGGCGCTTGAACCGGGCCAGCGGTGACGAGGGGGCGTGTGTGGCGAGGGGAGCGGAACACCTGCGCGCGGTGGCATCGAGAGCTCCCCATCACGAGCGGGATCGAGGGGAGGAGCGGCTTCAGCCGCGACGGGCGTTCCCGGTAAAGCCCGTCGCGGCTGAAGCCGCTCCTACGACAGCGCGCGGCTAGCCGCGACCGATGCCCGCATTCACTGCGCTGCTGTCGTCAGCACGATCTTGCCGATGTGCGCGCTGGATTCCATCAGCGCATGCGCCTGCGCCGCCTCCTGCAGCGGGAAGCAGCGGTCCACCTGCGGCTTGATGCGACCCTCGGCCAGCAACGGCCACACCCGCTCCTCCAGTTCGCGTGCGATCGCCGCCTTCTCCATCACCGAGCGCGGACGCAGGGTCGAGCCGGTGTGGGTCAGGCGCTTGGCCAGCAGCGGCATCAGGTCCAGTTCGTGCACCTTGCCCTGCTGGATGCCGATCTGCACGATGCGTCCGTCCAGCGCCGCGGCCTGGTAGTTGCGCGCCAGATAGTCGCCGCCAATCAGGTCCACGATCACGTCGGCGCCGCGGCCCTCGGTCAGGCGCATCGTCTCGGCGACGAAGTCTTCCTCGCGGTAGAGGATGGCCGCCTCCGCGCCCAGCGCCAGGCTGGCCGCGCGCTTGTCGGCCGACCCCACGGTGCTGATCACCCGCGCGCCGAAGGCCCGCCCGAGCAAGGTGGCGACGCTGCCGATGCCGGAGGTGCCGCCGTGCACCAGCAGGGTCTCGCCGGACTGCAGGCGGCCGCGCTGGAACACGTTGGTCCACACGGTGAAGAAGGTTTCCGGCACCGCCGCGGCCTCGGTCAGGCTCAGCGCCGCCGGCACCGGCAAGGCGTTGCGTTCGTGCACCACCGCGTACTCGGCATAGCCGCCGCCGGCGACCAGCGCGCAGACCTGGTAGCCCAGGCGGTAGCGCTCCACGCCTTCGCCCAGGCCGACCACCTCGCCGGCGAACTCCAGCCCTGGCAGCGGCGAGGCGCCCGGCGGCGGCGGATAGCTGCCCTGGCGCTGCATCACGTCGGGCCGGTTGACGCCGGCCGCGGCCACCCGCACCAGCAGTTCGCCGCGCCCTGGATGCGGCAGCGGCACGCGCACCGGCACCAGCACCTCGGGCGCACCGGGCTGGCGGATCTCGATCGCGGTCATGGTGTCGGGCAGCGCGGCGGCGTGGGTCGGGGACATGGCGGGGGTCCTGGCAAAGAGCGCGGCGCACGCAGGCGCAGGCGCGTGGGGGAACCGCGATGATCGACCTTCCGCGCGGAGGGGGCCGTGATGGCGAGCGGCATTTACCCCGGCCCGTGACACGCGTCGGAGCGGCTTCAGCCGCGACAGGCATGACTCAGGAACGCCCAGTCGCGGCTGAAGCCGCTCCTACGGTGCCGCCAAGCACAGGCGCCGCCTAATCGCTCACCGGTGCCGCCTGCGCCGGCCATGGCTTCATTGCCGGCACATCGGCCTCGACCCGCTGCGGATCCAGCCGCGCCTGCAGTGCCTGCAACGCCATCGCCAGCGGGCAGCGCAGTCGGCCGCCGCAGCCGGGCAGCGGCCAGCGCCGCTCGCGCAGGCCGTGGCCGTCGAAGCGGTTGGCGCGCAGCGCCGGCAGGGTCGGCACCACGCTGCGCAGTTGCAGGAAATCCTGGCCGTCCTGCCGCACCAGCTCCAGCAGCAGCGCGCCGCCGGGCGGATACGCGTCCGGCTGCCCGGGCACCAGCGGATCGATGCCGAACAGGCCGGCCAGGTGCGCCAGGTTGGTGTCGTGGCCGAGCAGCACCAGCGCGCGCGTGTCCGCCGGCGCCAGCGGTGCCACCGCCGGCGGTTGCCCGGCCGCGGCCTGCAGCGTCGCCAGCAGGTGCGCGAGCAGGTTGGAGCCGGCGGCGCGCGCCGCCGGCAGCGCCCGCTTGCTGTAGCCGAAGGAGGCGTTGTGCAGGCCGATCAGCCGCTGCAGCGCCGCGGCATCGGCGCGCCCCCAGGCCACCTGCGGCAACGGCAGGCCTTGCGCATACTCCAGCATCAGGTTCTCGGCCAGGCTGCCGGCGGTCTTCAATGCCTTGGCCGCCTGTGCCGGCTCCTGCAGCCGCTGTGGATCGTCCAGACGCGGCGCGTCCGGCGCAGCGCAGGCCGAGGTCGCGCAGCCGGACAGCACCCGCTGCAGCGCGCGCAGGCGGGTGCGGGTGGCCGCGTCCAGGTGCAGCGGCGCCGCGGGCGCAGCGTCGTCCTTGTCCTCGTCCTTGCCGAAATGGAACAGCGGATTATTCTGCGCCGTCGGCAACGCCAGGTACTGCGCCTGACATCCCGGCAGCAGTCCCTCGGTGAACGCCGCCGCGCTGTCGTGGTTGCGCGGCGTGCTGTCGGCGATCACCACCACGCCGGACCTGGCGCAATCGGGCGCCAGCGCTGCCGTGCCCAGCCAGCGCTGCCGATAGCGCGCACCCAGCGCCTGCATGCCGGCCGCCCCGTGCGCAGTGAGCTGGCCGGGCGCCACCGGCCATTGCGGCCACGGCTGCGCGGCGTACTTGGCCAACTCCTGTGGCGATTGCGTCGGCGCGCGCACGCCGTGGCGCATCACCACGATCGTCAGGCGCACCTCCGCTGCGCTCGGTGCGGCGGGCGCGGGGGCCTGCTTGGACGATGCGGCCACCGGCCACGCGGCGCTGGCGACCCACAGCAGCGCGGCCAGACGCCATCCGCTGCGCACGCGTGCAAACTGGGAAAAGGACATGGCCGGCCTCAGAACTTCAGCGACAGGTCGAGGAACACGCCGCGCCCGGCCAGGCCGAAGTACAGCGGCTGGTTGTCGGAGGAGCGGGTGCCGGCGTAGCCGATCAACGCATGCCGGTTCAGCAGGTTGTTGACGTCCATGCTGATCGAGTAGCCCTTCAGGCCGTAGGGCCCGTGCGTGCTGCGGTAGCCCAGCGCCGCGTCCAGGCTGGCGTAGCCGCCCAGACGCTGGTCGTTGCCGAACACGGTGGCGCCGCTGGCCGCGGTGCTGTTGTCCACGCCGTACTGCGCGCCCACCACCTTCTCCATCAGCGAACCGAAGTAGCCGGTGCCGCTGTTGTACAGCAGCCCCAGCGCCGCGGTCACCCGCGGCGTGCCGGCGACCTGGGTGCTGCTGTGCTTGTAGGTGGCGTCGTTGTAGCTGGCGTTGGCGTACAGACTCAGCACCGGCGTCAGCGCGTAGGTGGCCTCGGCCTCGGCGCCGCGATACACCGCGCCGCCGCCGTTGACGTAGGCGTTCTCGGTGCCGCTGTCGGTATTGATCAGGGTCTGGCTGATGTAGTTGCTGAAGTCGATGTAGTAGACGTCGGCGCCGAAGGTCAGGCCGCGCGCGGCGTAGCTGGTGCCGAGCTGGTAGTTGCTGGTCAGTTCCGGGCGCAGGCCGCGCGCGCCGTTGAGTTCGATCACGTCGATCGGCGGTGCCAGGAAGCCGCGCGCAGCCTGCACGTAGCCGCTCCAGTGCTCGTTGAAGGCCTGGTGCAGGCTCAGCGATGGCAGCGTGGCGTCGTAGCTGGCCGTGCTGTGCGCCGGCGCCGGCGGCGTGCTCTTGTTGAGCTCGGCATCGAGCTGGCGCTGCACCCGCGCGTAGCGCAGGCCCGGGCTGAGGGTCAGGCTGTCGCTGAGCTTCCAGTCGTACTGCAGATACGGCTGCAGCGTGTCGGTGCGGTCGTGCAGCTTGTAGTTGTACAGCGAGCCGTACTTGGTGCCGCTGGCCGCGCCGGTGCTCATGTCCACCGGCAACTGCTGACGCTCGTCCAGGTTGCGCTCCACCCACACGCCGGTCTGCAACTGGCCCGGTCCCAGGTCGCGCGCCAGCCGCAGCACGTCGCCGAAGGCGCGGAAATCGTTGTCCGACAGCTTGCCCGGCACGTCCTTGGCGGCCTTGGACAGCTTCTTGCCGGTCGCGCCATAGAAGGTCACGCCGTTGTCGGCAGCGCTCTCGCTGGTGGGGATGCTGGTCTTGGAAGCGGTGTGGTCGAAGCTGTTGTAGTAGACCTTGTTGTCCAGGTCCCAGTCGCCCAGGCGCGTGCTCAGGCCCAGGTAGGTGAAGCTGGAGTAGTAGGCGGCGGCGTTGTAGCCGGTGTAGTTCTGCAGGGTCGGATCGTCGCCCAGGCCGTAGCGCCAGCCGTGCTGCGCGATCTGCGCGCGGGTGGCGCCCTGCACGGTGTTCTGGTGCTCCTGGTTGTAGCTGCTGACGAAGGTCAGCGTGGTCGCCTCGCCCAGGTCGCTGACGGTCTTGAGGAAGGCGTGCTCGCGGCGGTCGTCGGTGCCGTTGAGGTAGGTGTCGCTGGCCTCCTTGGACAGGTCGGCGAACAGGCGCGTGTTGCCGATGTGCTCGTCGGCGCTGACACCACCGGCCCAGGTGTTCCAGCTGCCGCCGGTGCCGTAGACGGTGACGCCGTCCACCTCGCTGGGGTTGCGCGTGCGCAGCGCCAGGGTACCGCCGAAGGTGGCGTTGCCGATGGTGGCGCCACCGCCGGGGCCGCGGTCGATCTCGGCCTGGCCGAGCACGTGGTTGTTGAAGTAGGCCGAGGTGGTGTGGTGCAGATCGCTGGCATCGCCGAACGGGATACCGTCGAAGGTGATGTTGAACTGGCCGTCCTGGAAGCCGCGGATGCTGATGCCTTCGTTCTTGCCCAGGCCCGGGCCTTCCGGCGAGGTGGTGACCACGCTGGGCGCGTACTTGATGATGTCGTCGTAGTTGGAATTCAGGCGCAGGCCGTCGCGGATGAAGCGTTCGTCGATCACCGAGGTCGGCTGGCTCGCCTCCAGCGGCGCGGCGCTGGGCGCCAGCGTGTCGACGCTGTTGGCGGTGACGTTGATCGGCGCCAGTTCGCGCGGGCCGTCGTGCTCGCCGTCGGCCTCGGCGCGCGCCGGGGCGGCGCTGCGCGGCGCACGCGGCGCGGCGGCCGGGGCAGCGGCGACGCTGCTGCGCACGATGGCGACCGAGCCCGGGGTCAGCATGCGGTAGTCCAGGCCGGTGCCGGCGAGCAGCGCATGCAACTGCTGCGGCGGCGCCAGGCCGGCCGGGGCACCGCTGCTGCGCAGGCCCGCGGCCAGCGCCGGGTCGTACATCAGTTGCAGGCCGCTGCTGCGCGCGAACTGGTCCAGCGCCTGCGCCAGCGGCATGGGCGCGATGGCCGCCGCCGTGGCGGCGGGTGCCGACCAGGCCGGCAGCGAGGACGCACTGCCGAGCAGCAGGGCGATGGAGACGACGAGAGGCTTGCGCATGACGATCACACCGGAGGGGAGGAAGGGCGGCCGCACGCGTTTTGCGCGGCGGCCATGCGTCCTAGGAGTGCCCCGGCGCGCCGTGCGGCTACCGTCGATTGCGTGAATTTTTTCTTACAGCGGCGCCGGTGCGCGGCGGAGAGTCACCGCCTGCGCATCGCGCTGCACCTGCACGCCGGGCAGGCTGCCGACATAGGCGACGAAGGCCTCCGGATCGCGCAGGTGGAACACGCCGCTGACCCGCTGCGCCGCCAGCGCCGGGTCGGCGATGCGCAGCGGCCGCGTGGTGTAGGCGTTGAACAGCCGCGCCACCTCGCCGAGGCTGCGATCCTGTACGCCGACCTGCGCCGGCAGCCAGGCAGTGGCGTCGGCGATGTCGGCATGGTCGCGCAGCGCCAGCACACGGCCCTGCGCATCCACCCGTGCCTGCTGGCCGCCGCCCAGGTCCGCCAGCGTCGTCCCCTCCGACGGCAGGTCGCCGCGGCGCCACCATGCCGGCGTGTCGCGCGACACCTGCACCCGCCCCTGCAGCACGGTGACCCGCGCCCCGCCGGCCTGCGGGTCGACCCCGAACACGGTGCCGACGTCGCGCAGCACCAGGGTACCGACGCTGACCCGCAGCGGCCGTGCCGGATCGTGGCCAAGATCGAACACCGCCTTGCCGCGCAGCAGGGCGATATCGCGGCGCTGCGTGCCGTAGCGCACCGCGATCGCGCCGCCGCGCTGCAGTTGCACCACGCTGCCGTCGTCCAGCGCGATGCTGCGCGGCGCGTCCGCCGGCGCTGCGTAGACCGTTGCCGGCACTGGCGTCGGCGCGCTCAGGCGCAGCGCCGTGCCGGCGACGGCCAGCGCCAGCACGGCCGCCGCCGCCAACGGCCAGCGCCTGCGTCGTGGCACGACACGACGCGGGTTGAACGCCACCGCCGGTGTGTCCACGTCCGGGCGCAACGGCACCACCACCGCCCCGCTGCGCAAGGCATGCGCGCGCAGTTGCGCACTGCTGGCCTGCTGCGCCTGGGCCGCGGACGGCAGGTCGCCGTGCATGCGCGCGATGTCGAGATAGGCGGCCACGTGTGCCGGCGACTGCCGCAGCCAGCCCAGGAACTCGGCCTGCCGCGCCGGCGGCAGCGTGGTCTCGCGCTGCGCCAGGTACCAGTCCGCGGCGGCTTCGGCGCTGCGTCGTGACTCCTCACGCATAGCGCGCCATGCCCTGCCGGCACACCGCCAGGCCCTTGATGATGTATTTCTTGACCATGTGGCTGGAGATCTGCAATTGCTCGGCGATCTCCTGGTAGCCCAGCTCGTCGCGGTAGCGCAGCACCATCGCCGCACGGCACTTCGGCGGCAGCCGCGCCATCAGTTCGGCCAGGCGCTGCCGGCGCTGCGCGCGGTGCACCTGCGCATCGGCCTCGCAGGGCACCGCGAGCCGGTCCAGCACGTCGTCCAGGCAGGTATCGCGCTGGCTGTTGCGCTGGTGCAGCAGCGCGTGCTCGCGCATCAGGTTGGCGGCGATGGTGAACAGGTAGGCTTCGGGATTGGCGATCTCCGGCGCATGCGCCTCGCTGCGCTGCAGCCGCAGCCACACTTCCTGCAGCAGGTCGTCGGTATCCCAGGCCGCGGCGCGGCGCTTGCGGAAATAGCGGCTCAGCGACGGCCGCCATTGCAGGAACAGCCGCGACAGGGCCGGCAAGGGTTCGGGACGCACCAGGCGCTCGCAGGATCGGAAAAGCCTGCGATGCTGGCCGCGGCAGATGACAGTCCAATGACGCACGGGTCCTGCGGGCGCAGCTGCGCGGTTGCGCCCCGGCAAGCATTCAGCGCACGCCGCTACCTGCCGGGTTCGCGCGATCGGCGCATGCAACGCGGCCGGCCACCGCGCCTGCGCCATCGCCATGGACGCGGCGGCGGCGCAGCCCAGCGTTTCCCGAGCGGGACAGGATGTCCTTCGGGCCGGCCTTCCGTTCCATCGGCACCGCCCCATATCGTGAAGGTTGCCGCGTCCAACCTCGGGCGGCGCTCGCACGAAGGATCTCTCCATGACCGACCCCATCGTCCAGATCAAGCCGCTCGGCTTCCCTTGGGACACGATCGACCCGTTCCTGTTCTGCGTCTACCACGACGATGCCTACCCCGCCGGCAACGGCGCGATGGGGCCGGCGGCGCCGCTGCACGGCCGCGCCATCGGCCAGGACTTCAGCCGCAAGGACGGCTGGAGCATGTATCACGGCGAGGAGATTCCCGGTTTTCCCGGCCATCCGCACCGCGGCTTCGAGACCGTGACCATCGTGCGCAAGGGCCTGATCGACCATGCCGACTCGCTCGGTGCGGCGGCGCGCTTCGGTGCCGGCGACGTGCAATGGGTGACGGCCGGCGCGGGCATCGTCCATTCGGAGATGTTCCCGCTGCTGGACACGGCCGCGCCCAACCCGCTGGAACTGTTCCAGATCTGGCTGAACCTGCCGGCGCGCAACAAGCTGGCCGCGCCGCACTTCACCATGTTCTGGTCGGAAGACCTGCCGCGCTTCACGGCCACCGACGATGCTGGCCGCACCACCGAGGTGGCCTGCGTGGCCGGCCGCATCGGTCCGATCGACGCCGCGCCCGGCAGCGCCGGCGGCCCGCTCGCGCCGCCACCGGATTCGTGGGCTGCGCAGGACGATGCCGATGTGGCCATCTGGACGATCCGCATGGCACCCGGCGCACGCTGGACCCTGCCCGCCGCGCAAGGCCGCGGCACGCGCCGCAGCCTGTACTTCTTCAAGGGCGCGGCGGTGACGGTGGGTGGGCGCCCGGTGACCCGACACGCGGCGATCGAGTTGCGCGCCGATCAGGCGGTCGAGTTGGTCAATGGCGACGGAGGGGTGAGCGAGTTCCTGGTGCTGCAAGGCCGACCGATCGCCGAACCGGTGGCCCAACACGGTCCGTTCGTGATGAACACCCAGGCCGAGATCGCCCAGGCCATGGCCGACTATCGCCGCACCCAGTTCGGCGGCTGGCCATGGCAGGACGAGGCGCCGGTGCACGGCAGCGACCCGACCCGCTTCGCGCGACATCCGGATGGGCGTGAAGAGCAGCCGGCACGGCAAGCGGTCGCCGCCAACGGCTAGGGCGTGTCACCGATTGCCGAGGATGCCGCGTTGGGCGTGGCAGGCGCATGCAATCGCAGCGCTGCATGCTCCGGGACGAATGGCACGCCCTAGCGGCTCTTGCTTCTCCCTCGTCGGAAGCATGGCCCGCATTTTCGGGGGCGGTGCCCCGCAGGGGCGGATGAGGAGACTGGCGCAGCTTCGGGCGCCCCAACTCTGAAAGTCGCTTCGTGCCGTACCCTCACCGCAACCCCCGCTGCGCGCCCCGGCCCGCGCTTGCGGCGCGGGCGCTCCAGGGTGCGCGCGCCAGTGGCGCGCAGGCCGCACCCTGTCGCCCCAACGGGAGAGGGGCTATGTGCTCAGTAGCGTGCCGAGGCCAGCGCCTGTGCGCGCTCCAGTTGCTCGGCGATGCGCTTGCGCGCCTGCTGCAGTTCCTGGCGCGTGGCGTCTTCCTTGGCGGCCGGCACCAGTTCGGCATCGATCACCGACAGCGCATCGGAGTACTGCCGCACCACCGCCGCCGCGTAGGCGTTCATGTAGGCGGAGTTGTCCTTCTCATCTCCCAGCGCCTGCAACTGCGCGCGGCCCTTGGCCACCTGCGCAGCAATCTTCTCCGCATCGCCAGGTCCCCCCTTGCCGGCGGTGGCCGGGTCGGCATCGTGGTGCACGGCGATGGTCTCGCGGGCGAAGTCGGCCACGGTCTTGCTGACATCGCGCGACAGCGCCTGCTTCGACAGCGCCACCACGTTGCCCTCCAGCACCTGCAGCATCGCCTTGGCCGAGGCGTCGCCACCGATCGGCGCACGCCCGCTTTCGCCGCCGACCGGCGCGGCGGTGGGTTCCGGCGAGGTGGCCGGTGCGGTACGCGAGGCCTGGTCGCCGGGCTTGCCGCAGCCGCTCAACGCGACGGCGGTCAGCGCCGCGAGCAGGGACAGGCGGGCGGGATGAAAGGGTGAGGTCATGGAACGCTCCTGGTTGGTCTGCGTCCCACCATGCCCAGCCGCCGCGCAAACCTGCGTGAATCGTTGGCGGCGGACCGGGTTGGATCCAGGCTCCCGTGAACGCGTGCGCGGTACCTGCATCGCCAAAGCGCGGCGCGTAGGCGCGTGCGGGCCGGCCATCATTGCGCCCATTGCGCTACATCCCCGGAGCCGGCCTGGCGCGACCGGCCCCGGGCGCAACTCAGCCGCAGCAGTAGCAGATCAGCGGCTGTCCGGGGCCACCCGGTCCCAGCTCGCCGCCGAACGGCGCGCATTCCTGCTGGCAGGCCCAGGCGCTGCAGGCCGCCTCCTTCTCGATGCCGTCACCGGCGATCGCCTGCACCGCGCCGAAGCCCATGCTGGCCAGGAACACGGCCGCGAGCATCCCGTTGCGTAACGCTGTCCAACGCTGTTTCATGGCTTACTCCTCGATGGTTGCCAAGGCCGGCGGCACTTCCGTGCTGCGCACTGCGGCCATCAGATCCTGCATCCGCTCCGTGGTATCGAAAACGCCGACGCGCGCATAGCGCACGCGTCCCTGACGGTCCAGCGCCAGTAGCGTCGGCACGTTGCGCGCGCGGAACAGCATCAGCGTGCGGCGATCGGTCAGCGTGGTCACCGGAAACGTGAAGCCGTGCTCGGCGGCATAACGCTGCGCCTGCGCGGGACTGCAGTGGCATACGCCCAGTACCTGCACGCCGGGCTGCTGCGCGGCCAGGCGCTGCGCCGCCTGCACCACATGCGGTGCCGAGCGCTTGCAGTACGGGCAGGTGGTGGTGAAGAAGAACAGCACCTGGCGCTCGGCCGTCGGCTCACCGAGCGTCAGCGACGCGCCGTCCAGGCTGGTGGCGGCGATACGCGGCACGTACATGCCCAGATACGGCTCGGTGGTGCGGGTGACGAACCAACGCCGTTCCTCGCGCAGGCTGCGGTTCTGCCAGGCCAGCACCAGCACCAACGCACAGGCCACAAACAGCGCCAACCAACTCCAGGGAAACCGCCGTGCCATGCCGTGCACCCGTGTCACCGTAGTCCCTGCAGGCTGCGCAGCTGTGGCGCGATGGTCAACGCTTTGCGCGCAGGTGCAGCGAATGGGTGATCAAGCTGGGGAGCGAGTCACGTGCCCCATGGGTGCGCATTCCAGCGGTGCGCTGCACGCAGCGCGGCGCAACGCGTGTGCAGCGTCGCCGTGCGCGGAATGCCGCCTCACGACGCGACAACGCCGCCTTCACTGCATGCGGCGCGCGGTCGCGAAGTCGCTCGCTTGCAGGAACGGAATCAGGCAACGAAGCGTCGACGCACGCATGACTTGGTGCATCGGCATCGCATTGGTATTCGACCCATCGGGCGGTTTGTCACAACGCTCAGGATGCGTCTGGCTCACCGAACGCACGCAGGCATGCCTTGCGATCGAACTGCAGCGCGGCGCGCATGCGCTGCTCGGTGAGTGGGCGTACGACCCAGTTCACCTCCAGTTCGCTGCCGCGCGACACCACGGTGGGAATCGCCAGGAACCAGCGTGCGCCGGGGCCGCGGCAGTACCAGAACGCATCGCCTTGATTGACGACCGGGCTATCCGGCAAGAGCGACAACTGCTGCGTCGTGCGGATGAACTGTTGCGCCTTCTTCAGCACCTGCAGATACACACCGCGCACAGCGATGCCGTCGCTGGTGAAGGACAGGTGGCGAAACGAGGCCATCAGCAGGGCGTCCATGCGGCGCTTGTTGTGTCGATGGAGACCTACCGCCAGCAGCGCCACGATCGCGGCGAACAGATAGAACACCGCGTTCGCCATCACTTGCCCTCAGTCACCCGACCACCACGCGCGATGCGCAGCGACACAGGCATGCGCTGGTCTCGCTGGCCGTAGTCCGCATGCGACACAGGACGCGACCGCACTTCCTGCAGGGAGGCATCCGCCACGGCACACCGGCAAATGGCGGCCATGGCACCTACGCCAACGCCGCACTGATCTGCGCCGCGGCGTCGCACACCGCGCGCATCGCCGCCTGCGCGTCGATCGGTTGCGGGCGGCGTTCGATGAAGGGCACGGTGAGGGTGTAGCGGGCGATGCCGTGCTGCAGGATCGGTGCGGTCAGGTCGATCACCCCGACCACCGCCTCGCTGGGATGGATGCTGTAGCCCAACGCGCGCACCTCCTGCGCCGCGGCCAGGAACGCGGCGCGGTCGTACGCGACCTCGCTGGCGTCCAGGCGCTGCAGCAACTGCGCCTGCGCGTCGGCCGGCTGGAACGCGAACAGCACCAGGCCGGAGGTGGAGTGCGCGAAGGGACGGCGGTGGCCGGGACGCACCACCAGCCCCAGGTCGCTGGGCACGTCCATCTGCGCGATGACCACGATCTGGTCGTCCGACGGTGCCACCAGGTGGCAGGGCTGACGGATCGCGTCGGCCAGCGCGCGCATCACCGGCAGCGCCACTTCGGTGACGTTCTGCACGCGCGGCTGCTGCATGCCGAGCATGAACAGGCGATTGGTCAGCGTGTAGCCGCCCTCGCCCGCGGCCCGGGTCAGGTAACCGCGCTCTTCCAGCACCTGCAGCATGCGGAAGATCTCGCCGCGCGAGCGGCCGATGCCCTGCGAAATCTCGCCCATGGTCATCGGCCGCCCGTCCCGCGCCAGCAGCTCCAGGATGTCCAGCCCCTTGTCCAGGGCGGGCGCGCGGTACTTGGGCAAAGGGGTGGTCATTCCGTCGAGGACCCGGCAGCAGGTGAAGAGGGCTAGGGTACAGGGACGCCGCACCGGGTCGCACCGCTGGCGACGTGCGCTGCGTGAATTAACGCAGGCGGCACCATGCAAATATGAACTCAAATTTTATATTTGCATGGCACTCGCCGGCGCAGTACGCTCCGCCGACAATCCGAACGCGACGCGGCACACCTTGGGAGGGGTAGGCGGCAATGCACTACAGCAGCGAACGCGCCACGCCGGCGCCCGCCAGTCTCACCCGGACCGCGCTCGCGCCGCTGGTCCTGATCGTCAGCCTGTTCTTTCTCTGGGGCATGGCGAACAACCTCAACGACATCCTGATCAAGCAGTTCAAGAAGGCCTTCGAACTGACCGACCTGCAGGCCGGCCTGGTGCAGAGCGCGTTCTACCTGGGCTACTTCGTGTGCGCGATCCCGGCGGCGATGTTCATGCGCCGCTACAGCTACAAGGCCGCGGTGGTGCTGGGCCTGCTGCTGTACGCAGTCGGCGCGTTCCTGTTCTACCCGGCCGCGCAGGTGCACACCTATTGGCTGTTCCTGCTGGCGCTGTTCGTCATCGCCAGCGGCCTGGCGTTCCTGGAGACCACCGCCAACCCGCTGGTCACCGTGCTCGGCCCCGCCGAAGGCGCGGCGCGGCGGCTGAACCTGGCGCAGGCGTTCAATCCGCTGGGCTCGATCACCGGCATCCTGGTCGGCCAGCACTTCATCCTGTCCGGCGTGGAACACACCCCGCAGGAACTGGCGGCGATGGCGCCGGCCGCGCGCGAGGCCTTCTTCGCCACCGAATCGCTGGCGGTGCAGACCCCGTACCTGATCATCGGCGCGGTGGTGCTGCTGTGGGCGCTGCTGATCGGGCTGACCCGCTTCCCGACCACCCGCGCCGGTGGCGACAGCGCCGGCGCCGGCGGCTTCGGCCAGTTGCGGCGCAACCGTCGTTTCATGTTCGCGGTGATCGCGCAGTTCTTCTACGTCGGCGCGCAGGTCGGCATCTGGAGCTACCTGATCCGCTACCTGCAGGACGGCGTGCCCGGCACCCCGGAGAAGACCGCCGCCGATTTCCTTACCGTCTCGCTGGTGCTGTTCATGGCCGGTCGCTTCATCGGCACGGCGCTGCTGCGCTTCCTGGCGCCGGCACGGCTGCTGGGCGTGTTCGCCCTGCTCAACCTGCTGCTGTGCGCGGTCGCGGTGGCGTTGCCGGGCTGGATCGGCCTGTACGCGCTGGTCGCCAGCAGCCTGTTCATGTCGGTGATGTTCCCGACCATCTTCGCCCTGGGCCTGGACGGACTGGACGACGACGCGCGCAAGCTGGGCGCCTCGCTGATCGTGATGGCGATCATCGGCGGCGCCGCGCTGACCGCGGTGATGGGCGCGGTGTCCGACCATGCCGGCATCCATTGGGCGATCGTGGTGCCGGCGCTGGGCTTCGCGGTGATCCTCGGCTTCGCGCTGCAAGCTTCGCGCCGCAGCGCGACGCCCCTCCCCTCTGCCCGCGGGGCCTGAGCCATGCCGCGCCATTGCTATCTGCTGGACTTGCACGACGACCCGGCGCTGATCGCCGAGTACGAGCGCTGGCACCGTCCCGACACGGTGTGGCCGGAGATCGTCGCCTCGCTGCACGCGGCCGGCATCCGCGAGCTGGACATCCACCGCTGTGGCGACCGCCTGGTGATGCTGATGGAGGTGGACGAGGACTACTCGCCCGCGGCCAAGGCCGCCGCCGACGCCGCGGATCCGCGGGTGCAGGCGTGGGAGGAGTTGATGTGGCGCTTCCAGAAGCCCTTGCCCGGCTCGGCGCCCGGCGAGAAATGGCGCGAGGCGCTGCAGATCTTTTCGCTGCAGGCGGCGCTGGCGGAGCAGGAGCGCAAGCGCGCGGGTTGAAGCGTTGTGGGAGGGACTTCAGTCCCGACTGCTGCTGCGGCCGGTCAGCTGATCGGCTTCGCTCGTCGCGGCTGAAGCCGCTCCTACGCAAAGCGATCCGGAGCCACCGTCGCTGTCGTAGGCGCGGCTTCAGCCGCGACCGGTTCGCTGCGGCTTGGTGCGCTTCCATCGATGGAAGCGCACCAAGCCGCTGGCATCAACCGCCCTGCGCCGCCAGGTCCGCACTCCAGAACGGGCCATCCGGATACAGGAACTGGGTGACCGAGGCGGCATGCATCTCGGCCGAGAAGCCCGGCGCCGTCGGCGCCAGATAGCGGCCGTGCACGATCCGCACCGGATCGACGAAGTGCTGGTGCAGGTGGTCGACGAACTCGATCGCGCGATCTTCCATCTTGCCGGTGATGGCGACGAAATCGGCCATCGCCAGGTGCTGCACCAGTTCGCACAGGCCCACGCCGCCGGCATGCGGGAACACGCGCACGCCGAACTTGGCCGCCAGCAACAGGATCGCCAGGTTCTCGTTGACGCCGCCCACGCGTGCGGAGTCGATCTGGATCAGGTCCACCGCGCCGGCCTGCAGCAACTGCTTGAACACCACCCGGTTCTGGGTGTGCTCGCCCGTGGACACCGGCACCGGGGCGATGCCGCGACGGATCGCGGCGTGGCCGAGCACGTCGTCGGGGCTGGTCGGCTCCTCGATCCAGGCGATGTCGAATTCGGCGAGCTGGCGCATCCAGGCGATCGCCGGGCCCACGTCCCAACGCTGGTTGGCGTCCACCGCCATGGCGATGTCCGGACCGATCGCCGCGCGCGCCAGGCGGCAGCGGCGGATGTCGTCCTCCACGTTGGCGCCGACCTTGAGCTTGATCGTGCGGAAGCCGTCGGCCACCGCTTCCTTGGCCAGGCGCACCAGCTTCTCGTCGGAATAGCCGAGCCAGCCCGGCGAGGTGGTATAGGCCGGATAGCCCTGTTCGAGCAGGGTCTGGATGCGTTCGGCGCGCAGCGGTTCGGCCTCGCGCAACATGGCCAGCGCTTCGTCCGGGGTCAGCGCGTCGCTGAGGTAGCGGAAGTCGATCGCGGCCACCAGTTGCTCCGGCGAAAGCTCGGCGATGAAGCGCCACAGCGGCTTGCCGGCGCGGCGCGCGGCCATGTCCCAGGCGGCGTTGACCACGGCGCCGATGGCCATGTGCATCACGCCCTTCTCCGGGCCCAGCCAGCGCAGCTGCGAGTCGTCGGTGAGGCTGCGCGCGAAACCGCCGAGGTCGCCGATCACCGTCTCCACGTCGCGGCCGACCACGTGGTGCGCCAATGCCGCCACCGCCGCGCTCTGCACGTCGTTGCCGCGGCCGATGGTGAAGGTCAGGCCGTAGCCGGCGAGGCCGTCATCGGCGTCGGTGCGCAGGCGCAGATAGGCGGCCGAATAATCCGGATCCGGATTCATCGCATCGGAACCGTCCAGTTCGCGCGAGGTGGGGAAACGAACGTCGAAGGTCTCGAGCGCGACGATTTTGCTCATGGGGATCCTGGTGGGTGAAGCGGTGAGAAGAACAGTCAAAAACAGCGCTGGAGCAGCCCCTCTCCCCCCCGGGAGAGGGGCTTTGCATCTCGCGGCGTTGCTTACTGCGTGTCGCGCGGATGCGCGACCACGGCCTGGCGCTGCTCGCCCAGGCCTTCGATGCCCAGCCGCATCACGTCGCCCGGCTTCAGGTACACCTGCGGCTTCTGCCCCAGGCCCACGCCCGGCGGCGTGCCGGTGCTGATCACGTCGCCCGGCAGCAGGGTCATGTAGCGGCTGATGTGGCTGACCAACTCGGCCACGCCGAACACCATCGTGCGGGTGCTGCCGTTCTGGTAGCGGTGGCCGTTGACCTCCAGCCACATCGACAGGTTCTGCGGATCGGGCACCTCGTCGGCGGTGACCAGCCACGGGCCGATCGGGCCGAAGCCGTCGCAACTCTTGCCCTTCACCCACTGGCCGCCGTGCTCGAGCTGGAACGCGCGCTCGGACAGGTCGTTGATCACCGCATAGCCGGCGACGTGCGCCAGCGCCTCGTCCACCGACACATCGCGCGCGGTGTCGCCGATCACCACGCCCAGCTCCACTTCCCAATCGGTCTTGAGCGAACCGCGCGGGATCGTCACCGTGTCGTTGGGGCCGCTGATCGCGCTGGTGGCCTTCATGAACAGCACCGGCATCTCCGGCACCGCCATGCCCGACTCGGCGGCGTGGTCGGCATAGTTCAAGCCAACGCAGATGAACTTGCCGACGCGGCCGACGGCGGCGCCGTAGCGCACCTCGCCGTCCACCTGCGGCAGCGTGGCCGGGTCGAGCGCGCGCAGCTTGGCCAGGCCGGCGGCGGTGAGATGCTCGCCCGCGACGTCGTCGATCACCGCCGAGAGGTCGCGCAGGTGGCCGTCGGCATCGAGCAGGGCCGGGCGTTCGTGGCCGGGTTCGCCGTAACGCAGCAGTTTCATGGGGAAATCCTCTGTCGTAGTGGGAAGGCGCGGTCAGTTCGACCAGCCGCCGTCGATGATGTGGGTCTGGCCGGTGGTGAACGAGGATTCGTCCGAGGCCAGGTACACCACCAGCTGCGCGATCTCGCGCGGGTCGCCCAGGCGGCCCATCGGCTGGCGGTCGGTGAAGCTCTTCCACACTGCCTGCTCGTCGCCGCCCAGCGCCTTGACCCGCTCGCCCAGCGACGGCGTCTTGATCGTGCCCGGGCAGATCGCGTTGCAGCGGATGCCCTTGGCCACGTAGTCGGCGGCGATGGCCTTGCTCAGGCCGATCACCGCCGCCTTGGTCACGCCATAGGCGAAGCGGTTGGGCACGCCCTTGATGCTGGACGCCACCGAGGACATGTTGACGATGCTGCCGCGGCCCTGCGCGAGCATGCCCGGCAGTACCGCCTGGCACAGGTAGTACATCGCATCGACGTTGATCGCGAACGAACGCTTCCAGGCCGATACATCGCAATCGAGGATGCTGCCCTGGTGCACGTAGCCGGCGCAATTGAACAGCACGTCGAAGGTCGGCTGCGCCGCCACCAGCGCCTGGATCGCGCCGGCGTCGGTGACGTCCAGCGTCTGCGTGACGATGCCGTCGGCCTCGGCGGCCAGCGCCTGCAGCGCGGCGGCGTCGATGTCGGTGGCCAGCACCTGCGCGCCTTCGCGCGCGCAGGCCAGTGCGCTCTCGCGGCCGATGCCGGCGCCGGCGGCGGTGATCAGGCAGCGCTTGCCTTGCAGACGGCCGCTCATGCGCGGCTCCCGGAAACGGATGCGAACGTGGTCATGGGGCGGGACTCCAGGTGGGGGAGGAGGAAACAATCGAATCGGACAGGCGATAGACGCGCCGCGCATTGCCGGCGAACACCGCCTCGGCGTCGCCAGCGGCATGCTGCGCGACCCAGGCCTGCGCCAGCGCCATCCAGGCGGCGTAGTCGGTGCGCTGGGTCAGCACCGGCCAGTCGCTGCCCCACAGCAGTCGCTGCGCGCCAAAACAGGCGAACAGCTGCGCCACGTAGGGCGCCAGCAGCGGAGTGTCGATGGCGGCATCGGCCGGAAGTTCGGTGAGCAGGCCGGACAGCTTGCACACCACATTGGGATGCTGCGCGAGCTGCGCCAGGCCATCGGCCCAGGCCCGGAAGTCGGCGCCGCCGATGGCCGGCTTGGCGGCATGATCCAGTACCACGCGCAGCTGAGGGTGACGCTGCAGCCGTGTCAGCAGCGCCGGCAGGTGCAGCGGACGCACCAGCGCGTCGAAGGCCAGATCGTGCTGCAGCAGTGCGTCGAACGCCGCATCCAGCTGCGGCCGCGCCAGCCACTGCGGATCGGCCAGGTCCTGCACCATCGGCCGCAGTCCCTTGAGCAGGCCGGCGCCGTCGGCGCACAACGCGGCGATGCGTGCGGCGACATCGGCCGCCTCGAAATCCACCCAGCCGACCACGCCGGCGATGCGCGGCTCGGTCCGCGCCAGCTGCAGCAGGTAGCGTGTTTCCGCTTCGCTTTGCGCCGCCTGCACCGCCACCAGCGCGGTCACGCCCTGCGTGTCGAGCGTCGCGGCCAGATCCTCGGGCAGGTAATCGCGGTACAGCACGCCCAGGTCCGGGGTCAGCCAGGCATAGTCGCCACGCGCCAGGCGCCAGAAATGCACATGGGCGTCGATGATGGTCACGGCGTCAGCACCGGCGCGCGCAGCAGGTCGTCGTCGCGCAGCTGTTGCCACAGCGCCGCGGGAATCGCCGCGCGCAGGCGCGCGGCGGCGCTGGCCACTTCCGCCGACGTGCGCATGCCCGCGACCACCGCGCTCACCGCCGGATGCGCAAGCGGGAACTGCAGCGCCGCCGCGCCCACGTCCACGCCGTGCGCCGCACAGGCCGCGAACAGGCGCTGCGCGTGCTGCAGCGTGGCTGCATCTACCGGTGCGTAGTTGTAGGTCTCGCCCGGCCCGCGTGCATCGCTCAGCAGGCCGGAGCTGTACGGTCCGGCGACCAGGATGCCGACCTGCCGCTGCAGCGCCTGCGCCATGATCCGCTGCGCGGCGTGCTGCTCGAGCAGGGTGTAGCGGCCGGCCAGCATCACGCAGTCGAGCGGGAACAGCGGCAGCAGTTCCACCGCCACGTCCTCCTCGTTGACGCCGATGCCGATCGCCCGGCACGCGCCCTGCGCCTTCAGCGCGGCCATCGTCGGCAAGGCCTCGTCCAGCGCCTGCCGCAGCATCGCCGGATGGCGCGCGCCGTGGGTCAGGCGGCCGATGTCGTGCAGCAGCAGCACATCGACGTGATCGGTGCCGAGCCGCTGCAGGCTGGACTCGAATGCACGCAGCACGCCGTCGCGGCTGTAGTCGAATTCGGCGCGGCGTCCGGCCACGGCGAAGCCTTCGCGCCCTGGCGTCGCCGCGGCATCGTCGTAGACGCAGCGGCCGACCTTGGTCGAGAGCGTGTAGCTGGCGCGCGGCAAGCCTCGCAGACCCTGCCCCAGGCGTTGCTCGCTCAGCCCATAGCCGTAGTACGGCGCGGTGTCGAAATGGCGGATGCCGGCGGCATAGGCGTCGGCCACTGCGGCCAGCGCCACCGCATCGTCCACCTCGGTGTATAGGTTGCCGATCGGTGCGGCGCCGAAGCCCAGCGTGGACAGGTGCACGCCGCTGGCGCCCAGCGCACGCGGCGCCAGGGTGGCGTCGGCGGCGACAGCGCTCAGCGCCATGCGCGCACATCCGGAACGACGGCCACAGCGGATCGCCCACGGACGCGCGAGGGACGGAAGTTGCTGGGGTCACGCATGGCACGCCTCTGCCCAGGGTCGGGCGCGATGAAGGAAGGCCGCAGCATGCACGCCCGGAATGGCGATGGCGCGGCGACTTTTCGCATATGAATATAGCAATCACAAGTGAACAATCAACCTGCAGCGCAGCAATTCCGCTCGGCGTCCGGCCGAGCCAGCCGGCGCATGGCGGGGCCGACCTCCGCCAGATGGCACTCGATGCGCCGCTGGGTTCCGCAGCGTCGATAGCGGTGCATGCCCCTGGCACGCCGAGGACAGTGGGATGGCGCAAGGACGCGATCGACAGGTCCCTTCGCCCCGTGCGCCTCCGACCACTCTGCTTGCGCCGACAGGCTCAGTGCGCAGCCGGCCGCGTGCCGAAGGCCAGGCGGGTCGCCTTGCGGTCGAACTGCAGCGCCACGCGCATGCGCCCCTCGGTCATCGGCCGCACGATCCAATGCACCTGCGCCTTGCCGAAGCCGGACGTCACCACCGGAATGGCCAGGAACCAGTTCGGTCCCGGCCCGACGCAGTACCAGAACGCATCGGCGGTCTGCAGCGGGGCGCCCGGCGCGATCGAATACACATGGCTGTAGCTACCCTCGATGGTCTGCTTGGATCGCTTGACCACGGTCAGGTCGCTGCCACGCAACGGCCGGTGCTCGCCCGGAAACGCCTGCTTACGAAACGAAGCCTCCAGCAGGTCCGTCACCTGGCTGCGCCCCATGCGATACAGCGCACCGATCGACAGGGCGGCGCTGCCCAAGAAGACGATCGCAATCACCGCACTGATCGCGTAGGGCAGCCACGTCATGCGTCACCGCCCACGACCGCGCAGGCGCCGCGCGCGCCTGCCTGCGCCGGACGCGACTGCGTGCAGGCACCGGTACCCAGCACCAGCGCCCCCAGCGCGTCCGGCCGCTGCAGCAACGGCAGCGGCGTGTGCGGCTGCAAGGCCGCCGGCAAGGTATAGCCCCAGGCCACGCCGGCAAACGCGATGCCGGCCTGGCGCGCGGCCTCGGCATCGCGGATCTCGTCGCCCACGCACAGCGTCCGCGCGGCGGGAACGCCGCAGGCGCGCAGGCTGGCGCGCAGCTTGCGGCGCTTGCCCAGCACCGCCGCGCCACAGCGCACGTCGCGAAACTGCGCGAGCAACGCGGGGCCGAGCACGCGCTCGACGTTGGCGTGGCTGTTGGACGTGACCAGGGCCAGCTGCACCCCGGCCTGCGCCAGCTGCATGAGCAGCTCGGCGACACCGTCGAACAAGGCGATACGCGCGATCTGCGCGCTCATCAGCGTGCGCATGCGCTGCGCCACCGCCGGCACCCGCCACCAGCGCAGGCCGCTGCGCGCCATCAGCTCGCGCGCGCTCAGGCTGCGGATCTCGTCCAGCCGCGCCACGTCGAAGCGGCGGAAGCCGAACTCGTCGGCGACGCCGTTGATGGTCGCCAGGAACCAGGAGAAGGAATCGGCCAGGGTGCCGTCGAAATCGAAGATGACCAGGTCGTAGTGGCACATGCGGCGGCAGCATGCCGGAGCGCTGGCATCCACGCCAGCGGCATGCGTGCCGATCGCGGCAGCCAGGCGCGCGGATTGGCCCGCCTTTCATCCACCGTTGCCGTGCGCTTCACCCACAACCACCGGCCCAGCGCGCACGCTGACCGCTCATCGCACGGAGACGCCCATGCACATGCAATCCCCCAATCCCGGCCAGGATCCGCAGCAGCCACCGAACGAAGTGCCGGGCCAGGTGCCGAACCCCGGTGTGGACCCGACCCCGGACCGGCCGATCGATCCGATCCCCGACCAGCCGACCGACCCGACCATCCCGCCGATCCAGGATCCGGTCGGCGGCGTGGACGCGCCAGTGCCGGGTCCGCGTGGGCCGACGCAATACGTCTGAACCATCGCCGATCAGAGAGAACCCACCGTCGTAGGAGCGGCTTCAGCCGTGACCAGGCTTTCCCAGGAACGCACGGTCGCGGTTGAAACCGCTCCTACGCGTTTTGTTCGCCTCAGCGAATCCGGAACCCCATCGTCGCCTCCACCGCCTGCTGCCAGCCGGCGTACAGCGCTTCGCGGCGCTCGGCCGGCATGTCCGGTTCGAAACGGCGGTCCACCGCCCACTGCTGGGCGATCTCGGCACGGTTCTTCCAGAACCCGGTGGCTAGGCCGGCCAGATAGGCCGCACCCAGCGCGGTGGTCTCGGCCACTTCCGGGCGCAGCACCGGCACGTCCAGGATGTCGCTCTGGAACTGCGCCATGAAGTCGTTGGCGATGGCGCCGCCGTCGGCGCGCAGTTCCTTCAGTTCGATGCCTGAATCGACCTGCATCGCGGTCAGCACGTCGCGCGTCTGGTAGGCCATCGACTCGATCGCGGCGCGGATGAAATGCTCCTTGGTGGTGCCGCGGGTCAGGCCGAACACCGCGCCGCGGATGTCGCTGCGCCAGTACGGCGCGCCCAGGCCGACGAAGGCCGGCACGAAGTACACGCCGTCGTTGTCGCCGGCGCGCTCGGCATAGGCCTGCGAATCGCTGGCCTTGCCGAGCATGCGCAGGCCGTCGCGCAGCCACTGCACCACCGAGCCGGCGACGAAGATCGCGCCTTCCAGCGCGTACTCGACCTTGCCGTCCACGCCCCAGGCGATGGTGGTGAGCAGGCCGTTCTTCGACGCCACCGCCTTCTCGCCGGTGTTCATCAGCATGAAACAGCCGGTGCCATAGGTGTTCTTGGCCATGCCCGGCTCGAAACAGGCCTGGCCGAACAGCGCCGCCTGCTGGTCGCCGGCGATGCCGGCGATCGGCACCGCATGGCCGTAGAAATACTGGCCCTGGGTATTGCCGTAGATCTCGCTGGACGAGCGCACCTCCGGCAGCATCGAGGCGGGGATGTCCAGCAGCTGCAGCAGTTCCTCGTCCCAGCGCAGTTCATGGATGTTGTAGAGCAGCGTGCGCGAGGCGTTGGTGTAGTCGGTGACGTGGACCTTGCCGCCGGTGAGATTCCAGATCAGCCAGCTGTCGATGGTGCCGAAGGCCAGTTCGCCGCGCTGCGCGCGTTCGCGCGCACCCTCGACGTGGTCGAGGATCCACTTGACCTTGGTGCCGGAGAAATACGCATCGATCAGCAGGCCCGTCTTGGCCCGCACCAGGTCCTCGTGGCCGTCGGCCTTGAGCTGGTCGCAGATGTCCTTGGTCTGCCGCGACTGCCAGACGATGGCGTTGTAGATCGGCTGGCCGGTGGCGCGGTCCCACACCACGGCGGTCTCGCGCTGGTTGGTGATGCCGATGCCGGCGATCGCGCTGGCGTCCACCTGGTGGTTGTTGAGCAACTCGGTGATCGTGGTGTAGACGCTGGTCATGATCTCGCGCGGGTAGTGCTCGACCCAGCCCGGCTGCGGGAAGATCTGCGAGAACTCGCGCTGGGCCATGCCGACGATGCGGCCCTGGCGGTCGAACAGGATCGCGCGCGAACTGGTGGTGCCCTGGTCGATGGCCAGGATGAACTGCTTTTCCATCGGAGACTCCTGCGGGATGCACGCCGCGCGCACGGGCGCGGCGCCAACGGGGAATGGGGAGATGCGCGCAAAGCGCGCGGAAACGAACGTCCGGCGGGCGCTAGCCGCGGCGCGCGGCGGCCTGTTCCTCTTCCAGCGCCTTCACCCGTGCCGGCAGGAACGGATAGATCAGCCACTGGTAGGCGGCACCGCCGATCACGCCGCCGATCAGCGGGCCGACGATCGGGATCCACCAGTAGTTGTCGGCCGACGGCAACGCCGAGGAACCCCAGCCGGCGACGTAGGCGAACAGGCGCGGGCCGAAGTCGCGCGCCGGATTGATCGCCCAGGCTTCCAGATAGCCCATCGACGCGCCGATGGTGGCCACCAGCAGGCCGATGATCAGCGCACCGGAATTGGCGGTGGGCGCGGCCTCGTTGTAGCGCTCGGTGATGGCGAAGATGCCGAAGATCAGGAACGCGGTCAGGATCACCTGGTCGCGCAGCGCGTGCATCGGCGTGATCGCCAGGCCCGGCGCGGTGAAGAACACCCCGGCCGCGCCGCCGCCGGCACGGGTGAGATGCTGGGCCTGGTTGTAGTGGTCGATGACCGGCGCGAACAGCAGGTAGACGATCCACGCGCCGAGGAATGCGCCGATCACCTGGGCCACCCAGTACGGCAGCACCTTGGGCCAGGGAAAGCCACGGTACAGCGCCAGCGCCAGGGTCACCGCCGGATTGGCGTGGGTGCCGGACACCGAGCCGGTGACGTAGATGGCGATGGTCACCGCCAGGCCCCAGGCGATGCACACGCCCCAGTAGGCGTGCTGGTAGGGGCTGGGGTCGTAGAGCACGTACATGCACGCCACCGAGCAGCCGAAGGCGATGATGATCAGCATCGCGATCGCCTCGGAAATCAGTTCACCCACCAGTTGCCGGCTCATGCCCATGCCTCCCGGCCTGCCGTCGTTGCCGTTGTCGATCCACCCATGCCTGCCACCCTCCACGGTTGCGTCCAGGTTCCTGCGCCGCGGCGGGGGCCGGGCGCAGCGCGATTGTGCACGCGCCGCCGCGGCCCGAACCGGGCCGGCGGCAGCGTTTTGATCATGCCGGTGCCGCGGCCAGGGTGGCCGGCGCCTGTTGCAGGTAGGCGACCAGGCGCTCGCGGCCGGCGGCGTCCACGCGCAGGCCGAGCTTGCTGCGGCGCCACAGCAGGTCGTCGGCCTCCACCACCCACTCGTGCTGGCGCAGGTAGTCGACCTCGGCCTGGTACAGGTCGGCGCCGAAATGCTGGCCCAGGTCCTGCAGCGAGCTCGCCTCGCCCAGCAGCGTGTCCGCGCGGGTACCGTAGTTGCGCGCCAGCCGCTGCGCGGTGGCCTCGGCCAGCCACGGCCGTGCCGCGCGCAGTTCGCGCGCCAACGCGGCGATGTCGTTGCGTTCGCCGCCGGGCAGCGGCGCGCCATGCGCCGTCCAGGCCGGCACCTTGCGCCCGGCGTGTGCGGTCAACCGGTCCACCGCCTCTTCGGCCAGCTTGCGGTAGGTGGTGAGCTTGCCGCCGAACACATTGAGCAGGGCCGCGCCGTCGCGCGCGTCCAGTTCCAGCAGGTAGTCGCGGGTCACCTCGGCGGCGTTGTCCTCCTCGTCGTCGAGCAGCGGGCGCACGCCGCTGTAGCTCCACACCACGTCGTCCGGGGCGATCTGCTTGCGGAAATAGCGGTTGGCCGCCTCGCACAGATAGCGCGTCTCCTCGCCGTCGATGCGCGGCGCGGCCGGATCGGCACGGTAGTCCACGTCGGTGGTGCCGATCAGGGTGTAGTCCTGCTCGTAGGGAATGGCGAAGACGATGCGCCGGTCCGGCTGCTGGAAGATGTAGGCGTGGTCGTGCTCGAACAGCCGCGGCACCACGATGTGGCTGCCCTTGACCAGCCGCAGCGCGTGGTCGTGACCGACATGCGCCACCTCGTCCAGGAACTGCACCGCCCACGGCCCGGCGGCATTGACCAGCGACCGCGCGCGCAGTTCCTCGCGGCGGCCGTCGGCGTGCTGCAACTGCACCTGCCACAGGCCATCCACGCGGCGCGCGCCGACGCAGCGGGTGCGGGTGAGGATGCGCGCGCCGCGCTGCGCGGCGTCCATCGCGTTGAGCACCACCAGCCGCGCGTCCTGCACCCAGGCGTCGGAGTAGACGAAGCCGGTGCGGAACTCCTCGCGCAGCGGCGCGCCCACCGGATGCGTGCGCAGCGCCAGGCGCCGCGAGCCCGGCAGGGTGCGGCGGCCGCGGCCGAGGTGGTCGTACAGGAACAGGCCGGTGCGGATCATCCACGCCGGGCGCAGGTGCGGCTGGTGCGGCAGCAGGAAGCGCAGCGGCCAGATGATGTGCGGGGCCAGCCGCAGCAGCACCTCGCGCTCGGCCAGGGCCTTGCCGACCAGGGCGAACTCGTACTGCTCCAGATAGCGCAGGCCGCCGTGGATCAGCTTGGTACTGGCACTGGAGGTATGCGCGGCCAGGTCGTCGCGCTCGCACAGGCACACCGACAGGCCGCGACCCACCGCATCGCGGGCGATGCCCACGCCGTTGATGCCGCCACCGACCACCAGCACATCGTAGGTCTCACGCATAGCCGACTCCGGAAATGTCGTGTCCGGGCCGGCGGGGGCGCCAGGCACGGCACTGAGGACGAAAAGATCGTAAACGAACATTTCCGAACATATCACGCTGCAGTGCAGCGTGGCGTCGACGGTGCCGTAGAAATACGGCAGGAGTGCTATATGGCTTATACGTCAGACAGTACGTCAGACAGCAGAACGCCAGAGCGGCGCCGGCGCGGCGTGCCAAACGCGCCACGTCACGCAACATTAACGAAACAATCCGAACAAAGGCGCCAGCCTGTACCCGGGTGCGGATCCAGGCCGGAACGGCTCAGTCCGCAGGTGCGTCCAGCCGCGCGGCCGCATCGGCGGCAGCCCCGTCGGCGACGAACACCCGGGTGCCGGCCGCGTCCAGCACCGCGGCCAGCTCGGCCGGCGGCGCGCGGTCGGTGAACCAGGCGTGCACCCGCCCGATCGGCCCCAGCCGCACCATCGCGTTGCGGCCGAGCTTGCTGTGGTCGGCGGCCAGGAACACCTGCCGCGAGTGCTCGATGATCGCCTGCGCCACCCGCACCTCATGGAAGTCGAAATCCAGCAGGGTGCCATCGGGGTCGATGCCGGAAATGCCGATCACGCCGAAGTCCACCTTGAACTGGCGGATCAGCTCGATGGTGGCCTCGCCGGTGACGCCCTGGTCGCGGCCGCGCACGCGCCCGCCGGCCACCATCACCTCGAAGCTGGGATTGGCGCTCATCATCACCGCGACGTTGAGGTTGTTGGTGATCACGCGCAGGCCGCTGTGGCCCATCAGCGCGCGCGCCACGTCCTCGTTGGTGGTGCCGATGTTGATGAACAGCGAGGCGTCGTCGGGTATGTGCTGCGCCAGCAGCGTGGCGATGCGCCGCTTCTCCTGCGCCTGCAGCGACTTGCGCGCCGCATAGGCCAGGTTCTCCACGCTCGAGGGCAGGCTCACCCCGCCATGGTAGCGGCGCAGCACGCCGGCCTCGCACAGCAGGGTCAGGTCGCGGCGGATGGTCTGCGGCGTGACCTCGAAACGCGCCGCCAGCCCTTCCACCTCGGCATAGCCCTGCTGGCGCACCAGCGCCACCAGTTGCTCCTGGCGCGGATTGAGCGCAGAGACTGCGTTCGGCTTGGGAATCGGATGGTCCATGCGCCGATGATGGCGCATGCGTCGGTGGATGCAACCGCAGCGCGTGCACACCCTCGGTGAACCGCAGCCATGGCCCGGGGTTGCGCGGTCTACGCACTGATGCGGACCAGCGCCTAGACTAGCGCCCCTCGCCGGGCCTGCCGGCACTCCCGCACCGATCATGCTCAACAACGACATCCTGCGCTCCATCCGCTACATGCTCGACCTGAGCGACCAGAAGATCGTCGATCTGGCGCACCTCGCCGATCCCGCGTTCGCGATCGACAAGGCGCAGATCCCGGCGTGGCTGAAGAAGGAGGACGAGGACGGCTTCGTCGAATGCAGCGACGCGGTGCTCGCACACGTGCTGGACGGGCTGGTGTTCCACTACCGCGGCCGCGACGACAGCCTGCCGCCGCGCCCGGTGGAAGCGCGTGTCACCAACAACGTGGTGCTGAAGAAGCTGCGCGTGGCGTTCCAGCTCAAGGACGTGGACATGCACCAGATCTTCGACGCGGCCGGTTTCCCGGTGTCCAAGCCGGAGCTGTCGGCGCTGTTCCGGCAGCCGGAGCACAAGAATTTCCGCCTGTGCGGCGACCAGTTGCTGCGCAACTTCCTCAAGGGCCTGACCCTGCGCGTGCGCGGCGCCGGCTGAGCCGCACGCATCGCGGCACCAGGGCGCGGCCGTCGCCGCGAGGCCGGTTTTCCACACGCCGGCCATCGCGAATCGGTAGGATGCGCGCAGTCCGCCACCGTGGCGGCGCGGCCGGCTGCCGGCCCTGCCCGCCTCCCGTTCCGTTCCGAGGGTCCCCATGAAGCTAGAGGCGCTGTTCGACCAGTTGCACACCCTGCCGACCATTCCCCAGGTGGCGCAGGACCTGATCCTGCAGTTCGATGCGCCGGGCACCAGCCTGGACGCGGTGGCGCGCAACATCGAACGGGACCCGGTGATCGCGGCCAAGGTGCTGCGGCTGGCCAATTCGGCGCGCTTCCGCGGCGCGCGCGATTCCACCACGGTGGAAGACGCAGCGCTACGCCTGGGCTTCAACACCTTGCGCACCCTGGTGCTGGCCTCCTCGGTGACCGGCGCCTTCCATGCGCCGGCGCATTTCGACCTGCGCGCGTTCTGGCTGCACAGCTTCGAAGTGGCCGGCGTGTGCCGGCTGCTGGCGCGGCAGAAAGGCCTGGACGCGGAGACCGCGTTCACCTGCGGCATGATGCACAACATCGGCGAACTACTGATCCAGACCGGCGCGCCCGACTACGCCGCGCAACTGCACCCGGACGCCTCGTCCAGCGGCCGCGCCGCCGACGAGACCGTGCAACTGGGCTTCGGCTACCCGGAAGTGGGCGCCGAGCTGGCGCGGCGCTGGCACCTGCCGCAGGTGATCCAGACCGCCATCGCCTTCCAGGCGCGGCCGCTGCAGGCGCCGGAAGGCGAGCCGATGCCGAAGGTCGTCGCCCAGGCCGCCTTGGTTGCCGACGCGCTGGAACGCCATGGCGGCGCCAACGAGCAGGCACGGCAGGCGGTGACCGGCCCGCTGATGGACGACGTGGACCTGGACGCCCTGTTCGCCGCGCTGCCCGACGTGATCGAGGCCGATCGCGCCTTTACCGAGATGCTCAAGTAAGGGAAGACATACGCCGCGTCGGCCACGCCGCGCGGCGGTAGCCAGGGGATCGGCACCCTCCCCGCTTCGCCGCCCCCTCATCCGGCGCTACGCGCCACCTTCTCCCGGTGGGAGAAGGGGTGGTTTGCGGCGCTTGGTGCCGCGCGTGGGCTTCGGCGGCGCCTCGGTCGCAGCACGCGGCTTGCGCGCTTTTGGTGTCTGCGCTTTTGGTGTCTGCGCTTTCGGCGTTGTCGCTTTCGTCGCCTTCGTTGCGCGTGTCGTCTTTGTTGCCTGCTTTGGCGTCGACGATGTCGCCGCGGCGCTGGCCGTCGTCTTGCGCTTGGCCCGCGTTGCGGCCTTCTCCGCCAACGCCGTCGCGCCAGATGCGGCGGTGCGTGGGGTCTTCTTCGCCTTGCTGCCCTTGGGCTTGCCTCCGGCGCTCCGGTCACCGCGCTTCGGCTTGGCCGACGCCGCGGTGGCAACGCGGGCCGACGATGCGCCAACGGCGACCCAGGTCGGCGCATGGTCGCTGGCATGCGGCAGGTCGCGCACCCAGCGGTCCACGCCGGCATCGCGCAGGCGCGCGGCCAGCGGCGGATTCAGCAGCATGTGGTCGATGCGCAGCCCGGCATCGCGCTGCCAGTGCTGGCGGAAATAATCCCAGAACGTGTACACGCGACGCTCGCCGTGCACCTGGCGCAGGCTGTCGGTCCAGCCCTGCGCCAGCAGCTCGGCATAGGCCTGGCGGCTTTCCGGCTGCAGCAGCGCATCGCGCCGCCACGAGGCCGGGTTGTAGATGTCCGCATCGGTGGGCACCACGTTGAAGTCGCCGATCAGCGCCACCGGATGCGGCAACGCCACCAGCTGCTGCGCATGCCGCTGCAGGCGCGCGAACCAGTCCAGCTTGTAGTCGAACTTCGGCCCCGGGCGCGGGTTGCCGTTGGGCAGGTACAGGCAGCCGACCAGCACCCCGTGCGCCATCGCCTCGATGTAGCGGCTCTGGGTGTCGCGCGGGTCGCCAGGCAGGCCGCGCCGGCTCTCGACCGGATCGCAACCCTTGGCCAGCAACGCCACGCCATTCCAGCTCGACTGTCCCATCCACACCGCGCCGTAGCCGGCGGCATGCAACTCGGCCAGCGGGAAGCCCGCATCCACGCTCTTGAGCTCCTGCAGCCCGACGATGTCCGGCGCTTCGCGCTGCAGCCACTGCAGCAGCTGCGGCAAGCGGCTGCGGATGCCGTTGACGTTGTAGGTGGCGATCTTGAGCGTCTTCATCCGGCGCGCCTGCAGAACCTGCCATCACCTTGGCGCCGCTACCCTCGTCGCATCGTGAAAACGGGAGCCGCCGCATGACCCCGCTCGACAAACCCTTGCGCCGCGAACTGGAAATCGACGGCGTGCACTACACCCTGACCGTGGACCCGGACGGCCTGAAGCTGACCGAGAAGGGCCGACGCAAGGGCCTGGAACTGCGCTGGAGCGCCCTGGTCAGCGGCGACGCCGCATTGGCCACCGCCTTGCAGGCCTCGCTGGTCGATCGCCCCGGCAAACGCTGAGCGCGGGCACGGCGGGCGGCTTGGCGGCGGCACGCCGGCGGACGTGGCCGCCGATGGTGCTATCGTCGCGCCATCGGCAACCAGCAGGGAGCGGACGGATGCACAGGCGCAACGATGTTGTGGTCGAAAACGGACAGATGCGCCCCCGGCATGCGCGATGGCTCGTGATCCCACTGCTGCTTGCCTTGCCGTCGCTAGCGGCCTACGCCGCGCCGAGTACGCCAGACAGCCTGCGCGTGTCCAGCACCAACACCTACGCCGCAGGCACGCCCGAGTGGCGGCAAGTGCGCGACTGGCTGGCGCAGCACCGTACGCGCAGCGACGGCGCGCGCATGGGCAATCTCGACCAGCTCGGTCCCATCGTCCTGAGCTACGCGCGAGCGCTGCCGCCCGCCAGCGAGCGGCTTCCCGCGCCCGTGCCACTGCCGGCCAACGGCGCGACCAGCGACAGCATCGCCATTACCAGTTGCTCAGACAACGTGCGCCAGTCGTGGCGCTACGGCGTCGAGGCACGCCCTGAGGGTGCGTGGGTCCTGACGTCGTTTGCTACCTCGCAAGCTGAGGATTGCAAGCAGGCCGATAGCACGCACTGACGCTGCAGTCGCCATCGCGGCGTATGCCAGGCTCCGCGTCGCATCGCCGTTCGCCCTTGCTACGCCTCGGCACGACACACGTTTGCCCTGTAGGAGCGGCTTCAGCCGCGACCGGCTGCCCCGGTAACGCCTCGTCGCGGCTGAAGCCGCTCCTACGCGTGCGCCTCGTCGTGCTGTTTGGAACCCCTTTTCAGCCGCCACGAACGACAGCATCGCGCCCCTCGGTGTCACGCATCCGTGGGCGGAAGCACCACAGCCGCCGCCTATCTGACGCGACGCTCCTGATGCTCGCGCACCGCTGGCGCGTCGCATCGGCTGGCACCCACCGTGGCGGCTGGCGCCAGCCGAACGCCCTCACTGCACCGCGCAGAACGTGGTGTAGTGATCGGCCGAGTAGTAGCGCTGCGCGATCGTCGACTTGGCCTTGCCGTCGGTGGCCAGGAACACCAGGCGATAGGTGCCGGCCGCGCCGCCCGGATCGCGCCGCGCCTTGCCTTCGTAGTAGGTCTGTCCCTTGCCGGCTTTCGGCAGGCGCCCTTCGGCATTGCCGAACACCTGCACGTCCACCTGGGTGGAACCGCAGGCGGCGATCGGGTTGGCCATGGTGATGCAGTACGCCATGTCGCGCGCGGCATCGCGCACGTAGGCCGGCAGTGCGCTGCAGGCGGGCGGCGCCTTTTGCGCCTGCGCCTGCGTGGACGCCAGCAGCGCGGCGAGCAGGGCATAGGAAATCGGACGATGCATGGACATGCTCCTTGGAAGTGGTCGGGATGGCCCCCACGGCGAACGGCGCCGCGGCGGACGCAGCCACAATGCGCAAGCGTCACCGCCACGCCCATCGGGCGCTGGCTGATCTGCGGAAGATGCAATTCCCCGGTGCGGCATGGATCTGAAACACCTGCGAAGGCACGACGTGAGCGCAAGCACGGCATCGGGATCGGGAAGGCGGAAACGGCGTGACGCCTGATGCGCTCACGCGACACGCCATGGACGAGGTGGCGGTGTGATGCCGAAGACGCAGGCCTCGGCTACCATCGCCGCGGCCACGCCAGCGCGCGCGCCGACCGTCTCCCCAGCCGCCACCGCCCATGCCCGACGCCGCTTCGCCCCGCCCCGCCGCAGCCCCCCTCGTCGGCCGCCTGCGCACCGTCGTCCGCGTGGCCATCTGCCTGGTCGCCAGCGTGCTGCTGATCCCGCCGCAGTGGCTGTTGATGCGCCTCACCTACGGCCGCGGCGCGTTCGTGCTGCCGCGGCTGTGGTTCGGTTGCCTGCGGCGCGCCCTGGGCATCCGCGTCGAGGTAGTGGGCGTGCCGCGCGAGGCGGGCGGCACGCTGTTCGTCGGCAACCACATCTCCCACTTCGACATCGTGGTGCTGGGCAGTCTGCTGCGCGCACGCTTCATCGCCAAGAACGACATGGAGCGCTGGCCGGGCATGCGCCACATCGGCGCGCTGGCGCAGACCGTGTTCATCAGCCGGCGCCGCCAGGATGCCGCTGCGGTGGCGGCCGCGGTCGCCGCGCAACTGCGCCCGGATCACGACGTGGTGCTGTTCGCCGAAGGCACCACTTCCTCCGGCGAACGGGTGGCGCCGTTCAAGTCCAGCCTGTTCTCCCTGTTCCTCAGTGCCGAACCCGGCGCGCGGCACTGGACGCTGCAGCCGTTCACGCTGGAGTTGCGCAGCGTCGACGGGCAGCCGCTGGCGCAGAGCGGCGATCGCGATGCCTACGCCTTCTACGGCGAGATGCAGGCCGGCGCGCACGTCGCGCACTTTCTGCGCCTGTCCGGTGCGGTGGTCAGGGTGACCTTCCACGCTCCGATCGCGGTGGCGCCGGGCAGCGACCGCAAGGCGCTGGCTGCGCAGTTGCATGGCATCGTGGCCTCGGCACTGCCTGCCGCGCCGGCGGACGCCGCTGCGGCCTAGACCAGGGCGGCGCAAGAATGGGCGCGCGCCCGGGCAACGCCCACTGGCGCGTCAGTGCATGGTATCCGGCACCACCGGCTCCGGCAGGCGCACCACCGCGTACTGCTTGCGGAACTCCATGGCGCCCAGCGCCGGCCAGGTCTCGGCGTAGCGGCGCAGGCAGGCCACGCCGTCGGGAAAGTCCTCGCCGTTGACCCGGCAATCGGCCGCGACCTCGCCGTCGGCATCGCGCGAGGCGAACAGGCGGATCCCGAGCATGCGCTGATCCCGCTGCAGCAGCGGCATCAAGGCATCCAGGCTGTTGGTGAACAGGCAGCACGGGCAGAACGCGTGTTCGGTGTCGTCGCCCGCCGCGGCCCGGGCCGCGTCGCCGTTCATATGCGCCACCGGCCCCAGCACCACCGTGCGCCGCACCGCGGCCTGCGCCTCGGCCTTGACAGGAAATTCCATCTGCAAGGTCATGCAGCGGGCCTCGGCGGGAGCGCTCACCGCCTCCGACAGCGCCACCAGATCGGTACGCGCCCAGGTGGTGAAGCCCGAGGCCAGACTCGCCTCGGTATCCTCGCCGATGGAATGCTGGAACTCGACGATCCCGTCGGGGAACAGGCTGCGGTGATGCACACGGATGCAGCTGGCCGTGCGCACGCCGCGACGCAGCTCGGCCAGGTCCACCAGTTCGGTGAGCAGGTGCAGCCCATTGCCGAGTACGACGCCATCCTCGTGCAAGGTCGCCGCATGGCCCTCGCGCTGCAGCACCTGCAGCAACAGCTGCTGCAGTGCGTGGCCCGGTTGCGGGTCGGGCGCGGGCTCCGACCCTGGGGTATCGGAGGCAGGGTCGACCCCGCGGGGCGGGGTGCGGGACAACAGGCGTCGCAGTCGATCGATCATCCTTGCTCCAAAGCGTCCAACGCGCCATCGGCCGCCGGAAGTATGCGCAGGCGCCCGCGGCGACGGCAACCGGAGACGCGACACGCCTTATCGCCAGCGACGGATCGCGGGCGGGCGCGATCGCATCGGCGGCCGTTGCACGCGTGCGCCGCCATCGATCGCAGGCACAGCAGCGCCATCGCATCGCCTCTCGCACCGGCCCTGCTGCACGCGCCGCACGCAGGCGGCACCCTCGCAGCGCGTCCTGCCGCGCGCCTGGCGCTGGCGCCTGCTCAGTCCTTGGCCGCCTCGCACAGCTTGCGGTTGAACCAAGTGGACTTGGCAATGGGCAGGTAGGCGTCCCAGTCGCTGGGCGGCAGCATGGTGCTCTGCTTTTCCAGTTCCGCCTGGAACGAGGCCTCGTCGTGGCTGCGGCCGGCCATGGTGCCGTCCAGCGCCGCCAGGCACTCCTGCGGCCGACCCAGGCGCAGCAGGGTGATGGCACGGTCGTTGGCGAAGCGGTCGCGATCGAGCCAGTTGAGGAAACCGCCGCACTCGCCTTGGAACGCCAGCATGCCGGCCAGCGCCTTGTCATAGCGCTTGCCACGGTAGTCCTGCAGATACGCCTCGCGCCGCCGGCTGCTGGCCGCGGCGGTGCAGCCGGCCGGCAAGCGCAGGTAGTCGCCCTCGAAACTAGCGCGCATGCCGCAGTAGTCGCGACAGCTTTCCTGGGTCAACGCGGCCACGTCGAACCCGCCCGGCACCGGCTTGAAGGCGAGCTTGCAGGGCACGTCGCCGGCGTCGTTCACCTCCGCCTTGTCGCCCTGCAGCGTGCCCGACAGCGTGCACGTGTGGCCATTGGCGCCGACCGACAACAGGTCGAACTGGCGCACCCCGCCCTTCTCGGTGACCCGCATGCTGCCCCAGCCTTCCTTGGTGCTGTATTCGCCGGGCGTGGGGCCGGCTGCCGCCGCGCCGAACGTCACCAGCCACACCAGCATCGCGCTCCATCCGTATCGCCGTACCATTACGTGTTCCTGCTTTCGATCAGAGCCGGCAAGTGTGCGCCATCGCCGCGGCGGCGAACCAGTGCCAATGTCGCATCCCTGCAGCGACGGCCTGTGCACGGCGGCCGCGCCGGTGACATCGACCTGGCCAAGGCGCGGCGGTGTATCGCGCTGTGCACTTCATGGCGCAGTTGCACCAGGGCATGCGCTTGGCCACAACACGCGAAAAGAGTGGACTGGAAACGTCCGACGGGCCTTGCGACAGACGCAACCCATCGCGGCAGCGCGCGCATCTGCGGGACTACGGGCGCGGGCGCAACGCGTTCCGCGCGCGGGCCAAGTATTTCCTTTCCTGCGCTTGCCGCCTTCCAGCTCAGCGCAGCGGCATCCGTGCGCGGAACTCGGTCAGCACCAGTCCACGCAGCCAGCGATGCGCGGCGTCGTGCTCCAGGCGCGGATGCCACAGCATTGACACAGTGATGGGCGCGGTCACCACCGGCAGCGCGAACGTATGCGCCGGCGCGCGCAGCGTGTCGGGCTGCGCCGCCATGAACGAGGCCGGCACCAGTGCGATCAGGTCCGAGTGGCGTGCCACCGCCAGCGCGGCGGAAAAACTGGGTACCACGGTCGCGACATGACGCACCAGGCCCAGCTGCTGCAGCGCCGCGTCCACCGGCCCGTGCGCCCGCCCGCGCCGCGAGGCCACGACGTGGCCGAACGCCACGTAGCGCTGCGCGCTCACTTCTCCGTCGCGCGCCAGCGGATGAGCGCTGCGCACCGCGCCGACGAAGCGATCGCGAAACAGCCCCTGCACGCGCAGTTCCGGCCCCATCTCGCTCAGCACCCCGATTTCCAGATCGGCCAAGCCCTCGCGCAGCGGCGCCGCGATCTTCTGCGCCTTGGCCACGAACTGCAGGCGGACCTGCGGCGCCGACGCCGCCACTGCGGCCACCAGCATCGCCGCGAACGCCTCCACGAAAGCATCGTTGGCGCGCACGATGAAGGTGCGCTGCAGCGCCGCCAACTCCAGGGCGGCCGGCGCCGGGCGCAGCACGGCGCGTGCGGCCTCCACCGCGTCGCGGGCGCGCTCGCGCAGCTGCAAGGCATGCGGCGTCGCCACCATCGCGCCGCCCGCCCGCACCAGCAAGGCATCGCCGGTCGCCTCGCGCAGCCGGGTCAGCGTCCGGCTCATTGCCGACGCGCTCAGCCCGAGCCGCCGCGCAGCGCCGGCGACGCTGGCTTCCGCCAGCAAGGCGTCGAGGGCGATCAACAGATTCAGATCCGGTTCCGGCATATGCGCTTCCCGACAGTGGCGAATGGACACAGGCGTCCGACGCAAGGCGTCAATGCATCCGACGCGCGTTCCGCGGGGCGACACGCGCGCCTAGAGTGCGCAGACCGCCGGTGGGCCTCGCGTGCCGAGGCTGCGCCGGCCACGAGGAGACCCACCATGATCGACACCCCTGCACGCAAAACCGTCCTGCTGATCGGCGCCTCGCGCGGCCTGGGCCTGGCGATGGCCGAAGGCTACCTGAGACGCGGCTGGCGCGTCATCGCCACCGAGCGCACCGGCACGCCCAGTGCGCTACACCGCCTGGCCAACGCACATCCGCAGGCGCTGCGCATCGAGTGCGTCGACATCACCGTTCCCTCGCAACTGGCCGCGCTGCGCGCACGCCTGGACGGCGAGACCCTGGACCTGCTGTTCGTCAACGCCGGCGTCAAGAACGACGACCGCGAGACCGTCGCCGATGTCGCCACCGACGAATTCGTCCGGATCATGGTCACCAATGCGCTGAGTCCGATGCGCGCCATCGAGACCTTGCGCGGCCTGGTGCGCGACACCGGCACCATCGGCGTGATGTCGTCCGGGCAAGGCAGCATCGCCAACAACAACAACGGCCAGTACGAGATCTACCGCAGCAGCAAGGCGGCGCTGAACATGCTGATGCGCAGCTTCGCCGCGCGCCATCGCGAGAGCACGCACACATTGTTGCTGATGGCGCCCGGCTGGGTGCGGACCGACATGGGCGGCCCGGAGGCGCGCCTGTCCATCGACGACAGCATCCCGCCCCTGCTCGACACCATCGACGCTGCGCACGGCCAGGGCGGCCTGCACTACCTGGATTACCTGGGCCGCGTGGTGCCGTGGTAACCGGTCGCCGCAGGCCAGTGACGCGCCAGCGCGCGGCGCCCGCTCACGCCCCTTCGGCCTGTGCCATGGCCAGCGCTTCCTGCTCGGGCAGCGGCCGCGACAGGAAATAGCCCTGCACGAAATCGACGTCGAGCGCGCGCAGGGTCTCCAGTTCCTCGGCCGTCTCCACGCCCTCGGCCACCACGTGCGAGCCGATCTCGTGCGCGAAGTTGGTCAGTCCCTTGGCCAGCGCGCGGCACTTGCGGTCGCTGTCGATGCAGTGGGTGATGCTCATGTCGAGCTTGATCACGTCCGGCTGCAGCCGCAGGATATGGCGCATGCTGGCGTAGCCGGCACCGGCGTCGTCCACCGCCAGGCGTGCGCCGCGCGCGCGCAGCGGCGACAGCGCATCGGCCAGCTCCAGGTAGTTGCGCACGATGGCGTGCTCGGTGATCTCCAGGGTCAGGCGCGCGACGTCGATGTCGTCCCCGAGCAGCACCGCCAGCGCCTCGGACGTCAGCAGTTCCGGCGACAGGTTGAGATTAAGCCGGAACGTCGCGGGAAACTGGCGCAGATAGGCCAGCGTCTTGGCCACCACGTGCAGTTCCAGGCGCATGCCGACGCCGGCCAGCTCAGCCTGCTGGAACCACTTGTCGGGGCCACGCTGCGGGGCGATGTCGAAACGCGACAGGCACTCGAACCCATGCAGGCGCATGCCGTCCAGCGCGAACAACGGCTGGAACACGATGCGCGGCGCGCCCGCCGCCAAGGCGCCGTCGATCTCGTCGATCATCGCCTGCCGCTCCAGCTTGTGCGCCTCCACTTCGTGCAAGCGCAGGGCGAGAATCTCGGCGAATGCGCGCAACATGCCGATGTCGCGCTCGCCCAGGCCGTGCCTGGGCAGGAAGCTGAAACAGCACAGCGTGCCGTACACCCGGCCACCGACCTGGATCGGCACGCTCATGTGCGCGCCGATCGGGATCGAGAAGGTCGCCGGGATGCATTGCGCGGCCGGCACCAGGGAAGTATCCGGAATGAGTTGCGGCAACTCGCCTCGCACCACGCCCATGCAGTAGCCGTCGGCCAACGGCAGGATCTGGCCTTCATGGATCGGGCACCCGGGCGGACCGTCCACGTGGTCGAGCACGCGATCGGTCGCGCGGAAGCGCGACAGGAACGCCACGTCCATGCCCAGGTGCTGGCGCACCACGCGCAGGCAGCGGCGCAGCTCGCGGTCGCTGATCTCGCCCGACAACAGCTCGAACAACGGATGAGATTCCGACGCACCCTCGCTCGACGACATCCCGCTTCTCCCCCGAAAGCGTTGCGGCCCACGCGGCTCGCGCCGCGCACGGCGCCGAGCCGTGACCGACCTGATCGAGCAACGGGGAACCCCGGACGTTCCCCGCGCTATCCAGCGGGCGACACGTCCTTGTCGTTCGACTGTAAAGCGTGATGTACAGCAGCGAAAGCACCCGCGTGTTCAGGAAGCTAGCTGTCTACGGCGGCGACCATACCGGCGAGGTCGCCGCCGCGAATTCAGCTACCGGGTGGATGACCGGCGGTGCCGGTCGGTCAAGCATCGTGGCCGACTGCAGTTCAATGGGTGCAATGGTCGGTCCCGGTCGAGCGCTACCGACGCTGCGATCCGCTGGCGCACGTCAGCTTGCCCTACACGTCCGGCACATCAGGCGTAGACCATCAATCCCAGCAGATCCAGCCCGGCGTGCGCCACGATCGCCGGCCACAGCCGCCCGGTGCGCGCGACCCACCAGCCCAGGATCAGCCCCACCACTATGATGCCGATGGTCCCGACCGGCCCCTGGTACAGATGGTACGACGCGCGGATCGCCACACTGACGTTCACCGCGAACACCGGGCTGTGCCGCCGCTCCAGCGCGCGGATCACGTAGGCGCAGACGAACACCTCTTCGAAGATCGGATTGAGCAGCGAGACCAGCACGACCACGCCGACCGACAGCGGCCCAGCCACCATCGCGTCCATCGACGGATTCACCTCGGCCGCCACGCTGTCGTTCAACAGATGCAACGGATAGGTCGCCACCAGGCAGGCGGCCAAAAGTGCCACGCCCAGTCCGGTGTCGCGCGCCTGCCACGGCAGCCCCAGCGCCTGTGGCGTCCAGCCGCGAAACCACAGCGTCGGCAGCAACAACGCCAACACCAGCAGTTCGTAGAACACCGTGCCCCATAGGCTCGCGTCTGAGAGCGAAGGCTCCCCACCGGCGCCAGCACCGCCAGCGCACTCCAATAGATCGGCAACCCGAACGCCACCGCTACGACCAGCAGCAACTCGCCCCAACCGCCTGACGGCTGCCCACGTCCCCGCATCCACACTCCCCTACCGTTCGCTGCGCCCAGGAAATGGCGTCGCCGCCGCTTTCCACCAGGGGCGCACCGTAACAGGGCGGCGTGACCGGGAACATCGGTGGTCGAATACCGACGGCATGCAGCTCCCCGCAGCGAGGCGCTGCGCACGCCTCGCCCGCACGTCCGATCCGGTCGCGTTAGTACAACGAGTCGCGGGTGCGCTGCGGCAATTCCCGGTCGTAGGCGTCGGCGTCGAATGCGCCATCGGCCAGATGCGCGTGCATGGTGCCAGGGCTGGGCAGGCGATCGCGCGGCAGGTGCCGCGCCGGATCCCACAGCTGCGACCGCACGATCGCCCTGGCGCAGTGGAAGTACACCGCCTCGATGTGTACCACGATCACGCTGCGCGGCAAGCGCTCGCCGACCGCGAACCGTGCCAGCAGCTCCGGATCGACGCGGATCTCGGCGCGGCCGTTCACCCGCAAGGTTTCGCCGATGCCGGGAATCAGGAACAACAGCGACAGGCGCGGGTCCTGCAGCAGATTGCGCAGCGTATCGACGCGGTTGTTGCCCGGCCGATCCGGCAGCGCCAGCGTGCGCGCATCCAGCACCTGCACGAATCCCGGCGCGTCGCCGCGCGGCGAGCAGTCCAGTCCTTCATCGCCGGCCGAGGCCAGCACCACGAACGGCGACGCGTGCACGAACGCCTGATAGTCGGCGTTCAACTGGTCGATTTGTTTGCGTAGCGCGCGCTCGACGGGTTGGCCGTACAGGGCTTCGAGGGAGTCGAGGCTGGTGATGCGATGCGCGGTGTACCCCGCCGGCGAGGTAGGCAATGCCGTCTCGGTCGGCACGTCCGCCTTGGCAGCGCCAACATTGGCGAGCGCAGCGGCGAGCACGCTTTCGTAAAGGTGCAGACGCAGACGGAAATGCGCACCCAGCCAGCTGATCATCCACAAGATGGCAGCGAATAGCGCCAGAATCGAAAGCCACGCGGGCAAGGCCAGCAGATCGCGCCAATTGCGCAGGACGACGAACAACGACAGGCATAGCGGCAGCAAGCCCAGCTTGTCCATGCCGCCAACTAACAGACCAAGTTTAGAGACCAGACGTTCCTGCGCCATTTTGGCGTAACGCAACTGGTCCTCCAGCACGTCGCGCGGATAGGCAAGCAACCACTGCGACACCCGACGCAGTTGAGCCACATCGTGATCGAACTGCTCGACGAACTGCTGACGCGAATTGACGAATTCGTAAATGACCAACCAAACCGTACGTAGCAAATAGGGGAAAAAAGCCAACGTGAGGACCAACCCAACCCGCGACAGGGTCACCATCCATAGCTGCGGTGCAAACCAGAGCAATAGCAGCGACGGCAGCAAGCCGATGACGATTCCCGCCCATCCCACCGTATTGAGCACCCGCACCCAGCGCGGCGAGGACAAGGCAGACACTGGCCCTTCCGGCATCGCCTCGATCTTCTGCTCCAACAGCGCGAACGTCAGAGATGGCTTGGTGGCATCCATGGCGGCGACCTCCTTCGGCCAGGCTAGAAGAGCCGGCTCCGGCGGCATGATCGCACTGCTGCAAGGTGTTGCGACCAGATCGGTAAAGGACTGTTTGGCTCTGTCCTTCAGGCGAGGACCCCGCAGACGAAAAGCCAACGTCTGTCTCAGAATTTGCAACAAGGACCGGTAAGATTGGCGCCGCCAAGGAGCCGCACGTTGCGGCTGCGGGCCCCACAACTCAATCGATGCTCAAGGACGAAGCTATGCCGAACCCCCACGTTCGTGCCGCCCGCCGTTTCGGCGGTGCCTGCCTGTTGCTGCTTACCGGCGCGCTGGCGGCCTTCCCCAGTGTGGCGGTCACCCCGAAGCGGCAGTATGGGCCGCCGTATGTCGGGGATTCCAGCAATGGGTCGCAATCGTTTGCCACCGTGAACGAGGCGGTGCAGTTCGTCATCGATGGCGCCATGCGGGTGTGCCAATCCAATGGCTGCGAAAAACCGCCCGTCTTTACCGTGTCCTACAACGACGGCTTCTCGGCCGCGAGCGTGTATTCCAACGGGCATTGGTGGGGCGATGTCTACGCCAACGACAAGATTGTGGGCGAAGGCCAGCCGGTCAAGAACACGGGTAGTTGCAACACCGGGTGCACCGGCGGGCTGGGCCAGGCCGGCGACAACACCGGCCCGCATGGCAGCAGCGGCAACGCAGCGCTGAAGCAGGGTGGGGTGCATCGGGGAACTGCCTTCGAAGGCGACCCGATCAACACGTCCACCGGCAACATGTTCCGCCAGGACACCGACTACGACTCGCCGACCTGGCTGACCCTGCGCCGTTTCTACAACAGCAAGACCTTCGTGACCGCGGTGACGCTGGGCAAGCAGTGGCGCCACTCCTTCGAGCGTCGACTGGATCTGATGCTGTCGGGCGTCGCCAATGGCGGCAGCTTTATCGATGTCCAACGGCCTGACGGTGTGGTGGAACGGTTTCGTCCCAGCAACGGCGCGTGGGCGCCGGATCCGGACATCGCCGATACCTTGACCGAGCGCCGCGACAGCGCCGGCGTGTTGCTCGGCTACTCCCTGGCGGTCGCGGCGACCCAGCAGACCGAGCTCTACGACACCGCCGGCCTGCTGCGCTCGGTGTTCGATCGCATGGGGCAGACGGTGCTAACCCTGGACTACAGCGACCTGCCGCCAGTCGCCGGCACCAAGCCGCCGCCGAACCTGCTGCAGCGGGTCACCGATGCTGGTGGCAGGTCCCTGAGCTTCGCCTACGACAGCAACAACCGCTTGGCCACCGTCACCTTGCCCGACGGCGGCGCGCTGACCTACGGCTACGACAGCATCGGCAACCTGACCTCCGTGCAGTATCCGGACGGCAAGACGCGCCAATACGTCTACAACGAGGCCTCGCTCACCTCCAACAAGAGTCAGCCGACGGCGCTGACCGGCGTCATCGACGAGAAAGGCGTGCGCTTCGAAACCACGCGCTATGCCAGCAGTGGCGATGCGATTGCGTCGAGCTTCGCCGGCAATGTCGATGCCATCTCGGTCGAGTATTCGGCCTCCACCTCCAACTGGGCCACCCCGGCTGCAGTCACCTCGCCGCTGGGATTCAGGACCTTTTTGACCTACACGGACACCGGCTACGGCTCGCTCAAGCCGACCGGCGCCAGCGTCCCGTGCGGTGAACAATGCAATCAGCCCTGGAAGGCGCTGACCTACGACGACAACGGGTATCCGGCGTCGAGGACCGACTTCAAAGGCACGGTCACCAAGACCACCTACACGGCCAGCGGCCTGTTGACCCAGCAGATCGATGCGTCAGGGACTGCGCAGCAGCGAACGATGAACATCACCTGGAACACCGGCCTGCGCGTGCCGCTGACGCGCACGGTGCTCGATGCGGCCGGCGCCACGGCCGCCAAGACGATGTGGGCTTACAACGCCCGCGGTCAGCAGACGGCACGTTGCGAGGTTGATCCGGCCGTATCCACCACCATGAGCTACAACTGCGGTAGCACTGCCAGCGCCCCGACTGGGGTTCGTCAGTGGCTGACCAGCTACTGCGACACCGTGGACGGCACGCAGTGCCCGCAAATCGGCCTGGTGCTGAGCCAGGACGGCCCGCGCACCGATGTGGCGGACACCATCACCTATCGCTACTACCTGACCACCGACGAATCCGGCTGCACCACTATCGGCGGCGCCTGCCACCGCGCGGGGGATCTGTATCAGGTCATCGATGCGCTGGGCCGGGCCACCACCTATGTGGCCTACGACCGAAATGGGCGCCCGACGCGCACCCAGGATGCCAACGGCCTGATCCGGGACCTGACCTACACGCCGCGCGGCTGGGCGGACTCGAGCACGCTTCGCGCGAACGCGGATGGCACGCCGTCCGACCAGGACCAGACGACGGTCGTGGCCTACGATGAAGTAGGGAATGTCAAAAAGGTGACCGACCCCGACGGCACGTTCGTCACCTACAGTTACGACGCTGCGCATCGCTTGACCGACGTGACCGATGGCGCCGGCAACACCATCCATTACACGCTGGATGCGTCGGGCAACCGGGCCAAGGAAGACATCAAGGACGCGTCGGGCACCCTCACGCACACGCTGTCGCGGATCTACAACCGAATTGGCCAGTTGGCGACGCAAGCCACGGCCGAAGCCGATCCGACCGACTTCAGCTACGACGACAACGGCAACGTGCAACTGGTCACCGACGCGCTCAAGCACAAGACCCAGGCCGACTACGATCCGCTCAACCGGGTCAAGCAGACCACGCAAGACGTGGGCGGCATCGCCGCCAAGACCCAGTTCGACTACGACGCGCTGGACCGCATCGCCAAGGTCACCGATCCCAAGGGCCTGGCGACGGTCTACCAATACAACGGCCTGGGCGACCTGCTGAAGCTGACCAGCCCCGACACGGGCGTAACCAGCTATACCTACAACAGCGCCGGCGACCCAGTCACGCAGACCGATGCGCGCGGCACCAAGACCAACTACATCTACGATGCGCTGGGGCGCCTGACCAAGACCACCTATGCCGACAAGGCGCTGATCGCCACCTACACCTACGATGCCAGCCAGAACGTGTGCGCGGCTGGGGAAACCTTCGCGCTGGGCCGCTTGAGCAGGCTGCAGGACGGCAGCGGCACGACCCAATATTGCTATGACCGGTTCGGGCGCGTGGTACGCAAGGTGCAGACCACCAACGGCAAGGCGTTCGCGCTGCGCTACGCCTACACCAAGGGCGATCGCCTCAGCCGGGTTACCTATCCGGACGGCGCGGTGGTGGATTACGTACGCAACGCGCTGGGGCAGGCGACGGAAGTGGGCGTCACGCCCGCGGGCGGCTTGCGCCAAAAACTGCTGAGCGGCGCGACCTATTACCCGTTTGGCCCCAGCGCTGGCTGGGCCTATGGCAACGGCCGGCCGTTGCAGCGCGTGCTGGACAAGAACTACCGCCCGCTAGCGATACAGGACGGTCGTAAGGATGGCCTCAACGTCGGCTTTGGCTTCGACCCGGCGGGCAACCTCACTGCGCTGACCGCGCCGGGCAATACCGCACCCGTGGTGAAGTTGGGCTATGACAACCTGAATCGGCTGACCGCCTTCAAGGACGGGCCGACCGGCACGGTCATCGACGGCTACAGCTACGACGCCACCGGCAATCGCCTCAGCGCCCAGGTCAACGGCAGCAGCCAGACCTATAGCTACCCGACCGACAGCCACCGCCTGGCGAGTGTGGCCGGCGCCGCGCGCAGCTACGACGCGATGGGCAACACCACGGCCATCGATGGCACGGCCCGCACCTTCGTCTACGACGCGACGGGGCGCATGAGCCAAGCCACGCGCAGCGGCACGTTGGCGATGGAGTATCGCTACAACGACCGGGGCGAGCAGGTGCGCCGGTTCCTCGGCACCACCAACACCTACACCGTCTACGACGAAGCCGGCCACTGGATGGGCGACTACGACACCAACGGCAAGGCCCTCCAGCAGGCGATCTGGCTCGATGACCTACCGGTGGGCGTGCTGGCGGGGACCGCGCTGAACTACGTGCAGCCGGACCATCTGGGCACGCCACGTGCAGTGATCGACCCGGCGCGCGACGTTGCCATCTGGACCTGGGACATCAAGGGCGAGGCCTTCGGCAACACGCCACCGAATCAGGACCCGGACAACGACGGCGCGGCGTTCGTGTTCAACCTGCGCTTCCCGGGACAGTTCTACGACAGCGCCACGGGACTCAATCAGAACTACTTTAGAGATTATGATTTCCAAATTGGCCGCTATGTGGAGAGTGATCCGCTTGGACTACTAGGTGGAAATTCGACTTTTGCTTACGCCGGCTCCAATTCCTTATCTCAAATTGATATGTTTGGCTTGGCTAAAACCCTTCCCACTACGAAAGTTCCAGGCGGAACCCCTACAACGGTAAGAATTGACGCTCCCCACGTGGACGGCCAACAGCGGCATGCACATGTCTGTGAGCGCGGATGCAGGGAGATTGTTGTGAACGAAGATGGCTCTGGCAGTCATGGCACAGATCCACGAGAGTTGAAGAATAGAGTCCGCGCCTTTCTGAGAGGTTATGGATTCAATGTCAGCGTTTGCGGTGGCGCCACTTTTCTCGCAAAGGGAGTGGCGCGAGATAGATGTATGAAAGGTGATTTTTCGATGTGCGAAATATTTAAGTCATTGGGCGGCGAAGTGATTGAAGATCCAACTATTAAAATTTAGGACCAAACATGAAACTATACGGAAAGAGTGAACTGGAAGCACTGCCACTCTCGCTTGCTGAGGTTACGCTGCAAGTTTCTAAAGCTGAACTAAGAGAGGTAATAAATTTTCTTGAAAAATGTGATTCAGAGATGAAATCAAATGATCAATGGGAACACGCACATCTTCAGGATTTTTTGAAATCGTCTAAGCTGGCTGTTGACATTGTTGTATATAAAGGATGAATACTTGAATTTGTCCTCTGACAATCTGGCTGGCTGGGTTTTAGAAATTTCAATGGCGACTGCGACCGTTGCAATTTTGCTTGGTGGAGCTGGCTGCTCGATCAGCGAGAAGACTGTATATGGAAACTTGCAGGCGCTTGATCTCCAGTATGCACAAGACAAAAGTGATCTACTCGTCGCCAAGGTTGGGGATGAAAGCGCTGTTCGCTTCCGCGCGGAGGGAGGGCGTGTTTGGTGGGCGCTGAATCAGTTAAATAAAGACCAAGCGATTTACTCTTTCCCAGCGAATTCATTGACCCCAGACTGCAGCGCGATTGATAAGCTGAAAAAGATCGTTCAACTAGATGACCATTTTGAGGAAAAAGCTTTTTTGGCCTGTAGGAAGTGAAGGCCGTGAAGGAAATTCTAAGTTTGTACGGGACTTTTTCGATATTGAGGCGCTTACTCAAGTGGTCGAAGAATGGGTTTCTCAGGGCACCGTTCTCCCATTACCCAAGCAACTCGCCTACCTTAAAAACTCTCGAGATCCAAATAACGACGTTACCGCCTTCGCGTTCAATCTAATATTCCGGGCCGGCGTCACCATAGCGCTACCGACTCACTTATAAAGGCCCGAGACTATCCCTTCTTCAAAAGCGCGTGCAATGGCATGAATAAATGCGGATGTATGATTTTTATTAGCATGTGCATAGCCATCTTCAATTTGTAAGCGAGGCAGTCAAATTTTTATTATGTATCCAAAGTCTTCCATGATGGCACCTACATTCCGAATGCTTATAAGGAATCCGATGTCATTCACCGCTATGGCGAAGGCAGCAAAACGGTCGATAGTTCCGACCTGATTCGAAGAACTTATCGAGATACATTTACAGGAATGGAGGTAGTAATCACATCTAATCCTGACGTCGCGTCGCACTTTAGGACGATCGATGAGATTCGCATCTCATCAGGCAATACGGATAAAACCGCGCCTCGAACTATAGAAAGTCTGGAAGGACTAAAATTGAAAGGCGTGGCCATCGGCGAATCCACCTCCAAGGCAATCAAAGCGGCTCAAGATTATGGCGCGGTGGATACAACGAAAGAGAAAATCAGGGGGCACGAATTCGAACGCGTTTGCGCATTCTCCGAAGGCGGTTCAAACATCTGTTTTTTCTTGAAAGGCGATGAAGTGACCGCAATGTCGGTTGGATTGGGACCATGAGCACCGCTTTAAGATCATCGTCATGATTCGCGCGCCACCCATATGAACGCAAATACAGCATTTTGGCCCTTCGGACTGACGGCCCAGTTAAATGGACCGCAATGTCGAAAATTTCGATTTTAGGTTTTTTTGGCTCTTTTGATTTCCTGCAGCAGAAGCGATCATAAGATCGAGGCGCCCCCTGTTTCAGGCGACGAAAGCTGCAGGACTTTTGATGTTGATTCCACTCGTGCAAAGGCAGAGAGCGGCGAGCTTTCGGCGATCAGGGGGATGCGCGACTATTGCCTTGATTGCGTCTTGCACGACAATGGACCAGAGGCTTTGCGCTGGGGCAATTGGCTGCTGAGAAGGGCAGCAGCCAGGACAAGGAACTCTACGAGAGCCTCAAGATGACGTTTATCCCGAAGAAGTAGTTCGGGCTACAGGAACTAGCCGCCCCCCCCCAATCCCAGCACTCACCCACACTTCGAATACCCACAATTCAAACACGTCGCACACCCGTCCATGATGACGAGCGCCTTGGTATTGCACTTGTGGCACATCGTGGCCGACGGCGGGAAGCTCGCGCCGTCGCCGGTGACGGCGATGTCCTCTTCGTGGTCGGCGGTGGAGTCGGCGGAAACCGTCCCCTCATCCGCCCTGCGGGCAGCTTCTCCCGCAGGAGAAGCAACCGTCTTGCTCACTTCACTGTTTTTTTTTGAGCGTTCTTCGTACTGCTTGCGCTTCTCGGCGATCAACGCGCGCTGGTGGTCGCTCATCTCCGGGTCGTGCAGCAGGCCGATCGACTTCATGTGCTCTTCGACGATGCTGCCCAGTTCGGCGACCAGCGAGGGCATGTACACGCCGCCGGCCTTGAAGTAGCCGCCCTTGGGGTCGAACACGGCCTTCATTTCGTCGACCAGGAAGGTGACGTCGCCGCCCTTGCGGAACACGGCGGACATGATGCGGGTCAGCGCCACGATCCACTGGAAGTGTTCCATGGACTTGGAGTTGACGAAGATCTCGAACGGGCGGCGCAGTTCGTGCTCGGTGCCGGCGTTGAGCACGATGTCGTTGAGGGTCACGTACATGGCGTGTTCCACCAACGGCGACTTGATCTTGTAGGTGCTGCCGATCAACACGTCCGGGCGCTCGATGCGCTCGTGCATGTGGATGATGTTGTCGGCCGGCGCTTCGGCCTCGGCGGTGGCACGGTCGATCGACGAGGCGGGCACCGCGGCGGCGGCGTCGCGCGCCTTGTCCTCGGGGGTGACGACGGCGTAGCCCTTGATTTTCTGGTCGATCTTGATGGCCATGAGGCGTGCGTTCCTGGAATGCGGATCGGGACGGGCGTGGGCCCGGCCTCTCTCCCGCGTGCGGGAGAGAGGGTGCGACGGGACGGCTTACTTCTTGGCGCGGGTGGCCGCGGCCTTCTTGCCGGCGGCCTTGCGCACGGCGGTCTTCTTCACCGCGGCGCTCTTCTTGGCGACCTTGGCGGTGCTCTTCTTGACCGCCTTGGCGGCCTTGCCCACGGCCTTCTTGGCCACGGCCTTGCGCGCGCCCACGCTCTTCTTCACCGCGCTCTTCTTGGCGACCACCGACTTCTTGGTCACGGCCTTCTTGGCGGCGACCTTCTTGACCGCCTTCTTCGGCGCGGCCTTCTTCGCGGTCACTTTCTTGGCCGGGGCCTTCTTGGCGACGGCCTTCTTCGCGACCGTCTTCTTGGCGGCGGCCTTCTTCGCAGGCGCCTTCTTCGCAGCCGCCTTCTTGGCGGTCTTCTTGCCGCCCTTGCTCAGCGAGGCCGCTTCGGCCTGGGCGCTGGCCTTGGCCGCTTCCAGCTTCTTGCGCGCGCTGGCGACGGTCTTCTTGACGGCCTTGCCGGCCTTCTCGGCGCGCTTGGCGACGGCCTTCTCGGCCTGCTTCACCACCTTGCGGGTCTTGGCGACCTGGTCCTGCACGCGCTTCTGCACGTTCTCGGCGGTCTGCTTGACGCTGGCGACGGCCTCGCTGGCGGTGGCGGCGATGGTCTCGCCCACGTTGGTGGCGGTTTCTTTCACGTTCTCGGCGACCTGCGTCAGCGTCGCCGTGACTCCATTCCCAGTGCTCATAAAACCCTCCTCAGGGTGTCAGTGTTTATGTAACGCGGGCGATGCTATACCGATTGCAGCGAAGCGGGGAGCCGGAAACGGCGACAGGCGGCGGACGGTGGGGAAGCGTTGAGGAAGCGCGGCGCGCCGCGCTCCCGGGCTCCCGCCGCCGCCCTCCCCTCCGCCGGCGCGGAGAGGAGACGGGACGGCATCAGAACTTGCCGTAATACCCTTCTTTCAGCGCATCGAACAGGTTGGCGGCGGTATGCATCTCGCCGTCGTATTCGATCTGCTCGTTGCCCTTGACCTCGACCACGCTGCCGTCTTCCAGCTCGAAGCGGTAGGTGGTGTTCTCCAGGTCCGCCTCCTTGACCAGCACGCCCTGGAAGGCGGCCGGGTTGAAGCGGAACGTGGTGCAGCCCTTCAGCCCCTGCTGGTGGGCGTAGCGGTAGATGTCCTTGAACTGCTCGTAGGGATAGTCGGTGGGGACGTTGGCGGTCTTGGAGATGGAGCTGTCCACCCACTTCTGCGCGGCGGCCTGCACGTCCACGTGTTCCTTGGGGTGGATGTCGTCGGCGGCGATGAAGTAGTCCGGCAGGCGCGCGGCGGCGTCCTCGGCGAACGGCATCGCCTTGGCGTTGACCAGGTGGCGATAGGCCAGCAGTTCGAAGGAGAACACGTCCACCTTCTCCTTGCTCTTCTTGCCTTCGCGGATCACGTTGCGGCTGTAGTGATGGGCGAAGCTCGGCTCGATGCCGTTGGAGGCGTTGTTGGCCAGGCTCAGCGAAATGGTGCCGGTGGGGGCGATGGAGCTGTGGTGGGTGAAACGCGCGCCCACCTCGGCCAGTTCCTCGACCAGCGCCGGCGCCACCTCGGCGATGCGCTGCATGTAGCGGCTGTACTTGGCGTGCAGCAGCCGGCCCTCGATGCGCTCACCGACGCGCCAGCCGTCGCGGACCATCTCCGGGCGCTGCCGCAGCATCGCCGCGGTGACCTCAAAGGTCTCCTGCATGATCGGCGCCGGACCCTTTTCCTTGGCCAGCGACAGCGCGGTCTCCCAGCCGGCCACGGCCATCTCGCGGGCGATGGCCTCGGTGAACTCGCAGGACTCGGCGCTGCCGTACTTCATCCGCAGCATGGTCATGGTCGACCCCAGGCCGAGGAAGCCCATGCCGTGGCGGCGCTTGCGCATGATCTCGTCGCGCTGCTGCTGCAGCGGCAGGCCGTTGACCTCGACCACGTTGTCGAGCATGCGAGTGAACACCCGCACCACTTCCTTGTATTCCTCCCAGTCGAAGCGGGCGCGCTCGGTGAACGGGTCGCGCACGAAGGTGGTGAGGTTGATCGAGCCGAGCAGGCAGGCGCCGTAGGGCGGCAGCGGCTGCTCGCCGCAAGGATTGGTCGCGCGGATGTTCTCGCACCACCAGTTGTTGTTCATTTCGTTGACGCGGTCGATCAGGATGAAGCCCGGCTCGGCGTAGTCGTAGGTGGAGACCATGATCATGTCCCACAGGTGGCGGGCGCGGATGTGCCCGTACACCTTGCACGCGACCAGGCCGTCGTCGCGCACGATGTAGTCCTGGTGCGTGGGCCAGTCGCGCCACACCACGGCGCTGGCGTCGGCCAGGTCGATGTCGGCCTCTTCCTTGCGGTTGACCGGGAACACCAGCGGCCAGTCGGCGTCCTGCTCCACCGCCTGCATGAAGCCGTCGGTGATCAGCAGCGACAGGTTGAACTGGCGCAGGCGCCCGTCCTCGCGCTTGGCGCGGATGAAGTCCTTCACGTCCGGATGGGACACGTCGAAGGTGCCCATCTGCGCGCCGCGGCGGCCCCCGGCCGAGGACACGGTGAAGCACATCTTGTCGAAGATATCCATGAACGACATCGGCCCGGAGGTGTAGGCGCCGGCGCCGGCCACGAACGCGCCGCGCGGGCGCAGCGTGCTGAACTCGTAGCCGATGCCGCAGCCGGCCTTGAGGGTCAGCCCGGCCTCGTGGACCTTCTCCAGGATGCCGTCCATCGAGTCGGTGATGGTGCCCGACACGGTGCAGTTGATCGTGCTGGTGGCCGGCTTGTGTTCCTGCGCGCCGGCATTGGAGGTGATGCGCCCGGCCGGGATCGCGCCACGGCGCAGCGCCCAGGCGAAACGCTCGAACCAGTAGGCGCGCAACTCGTCGGTGGATTCGGCATCGGCCAGCGCCCGCGCCACGCGCAGGTAGGTGCCATCGATGTCGGCATCCAGCGGCTCGCCCTGCTTGGTCTTGAGCCGATACTTCTTGTCCCAGATGTCCTGCGACGCCGGCTGCATCGGGATGGGGTCGTGCTTGGATCCGGTCTGGACGACTTCCAGGCGCACCGTACTCATTCTGCTGTGTTCTCCTCGAACCTGTCCCGATGGGGCGGATGGGTGGTCACCCGCCGTGTGTCTTGTCTATATCGCACTTGCGCTGCACGGCAGAGACGGCCGCGGCAGCGCACGCGGCGCCCGCCCTCGACCGTTCGACATTCCCCGAATCCGCGACGTTTCCTGTCACCGTCCCGTCATGCACCGCCGAGCGCGCCCCTGGATGTGAAGCCCTGGTGAAGAAAACCCTACGTCTAGTGCCATCCCGATGCGCTACCGCTACATGTTGTGGCTGCGGCACGCGTGAACGCTAACCCCGGGCAGGCCGACTGTCAACGGCGCCGCACGCCCATTGCACGCCATCGAGACGCAGCGCGCACGGGGCGCGTACACGGCCTTGTGCAAGCGGCATCGGCGCGCTTTCACTGGCGGTTAAACGGCGCGCGTTCATCTTGATTTACGCGCACGCGCGCCCATCTGCCCCACGTCTCCCGCGTCCCCGGAAAACCACCCATGCGACCGCTGCCTACGCTGCTGACCCTGACCGCCGCCGCTGCCTTCGGCGGTTTCGCCGCCACCGCGATCAACGCGCAACTGGACAACCGCGCCGAGGCCGCGCCGGTGGCGGCGGCACCGCCGCTGTCCGGGGCCGCGCGGCTGCCCTCCTCGGTGGCCGGCGAGCCGCTGCCGTCGCTGGCGCCGATGCTGCAGAAGGTGATGCCGGCGGTGGTGAGCATCAACACCAAGCAGGTGGTGCGGGTACGCAATCCGTTCTTCAACGACCCGATCCTGCGCCGCCTGTTCCCGGACATCCCGCAGGAGCGCATCAACGAGTCGCTGGGCTCGGGCGTGATCATCGATGCCAAGAACGGCTACGTGCTCACCAACCACCACGTGGTGGAGAACGCCGACGACGTGCAGGTGACCCTGGCCGACGGGCGCAGCTTCAAGGCCGAGTTCATGGGCTCGGACGCGGACACCGACATCGCGCTGATCCGCATCAAGGCCGACAACCTTACCGAGATCCGCCTGGGCGACAGCGACAAGCTGCGCGTGGGCGATTTCGTCGCCGCCATCGGCAACCCGTTCGGCTTCACCCAGACGGTCACCTCCGGCATCGTCTCGGCGATGGGCCGCAACGGCATCCGCGGCCTGGGCTACCAGAACTTCATCCAGACCGACGCCTCGATCAACCCGGGCAACTCCGGCGGCGCGCTGGTGGATCTGCGCGGCGAACTGGTCGGCATCAACACCGCCAGCTTCAATCCGCAGGGCAGCATGGCCGGCAACATCGGCCTGGGCCTGGCGATCCCGTCGAACCTGGCGCGCGCGGTGGTCGACCAGTTGATCAAGAACAACGGGGTGATGATCCGCGGCACCTTCGGCATCGAGACGCAGAACCTGACCACGCAGATGGCGCAGGGCCTGGGCCTGTCGGCGCCGCGCGGCGCGCTGGTGACGCGGGTGCTGGCCGGGTCGTCGGCCGCGGCCGCCGGGCTGCAGCCGGGCGACGTGGTCGTCGGCGCCAACGGCGAGCGGCTGGACAGCGCCGAGGCGTTGCACAACTACGAGGGCCTGCAGCCGGTGGGCAGCACGGTGACCCTGGACGTGCGCCGCGACGGCAAGCCGCTGCAGCTCAAGGTCGCGCTCAAGGAACAGCCGCGCGCGGTCAGCGGCGAATCGCTGGACCCGCGGCTGAGCGGCGCCACCTTCACCGACCTGCCCGAATCGCTGCGCCAGTCCGGCATCTCCGGCGTGCTGATCGGCAACGTGGCGCGCGGCAGCCGCGCGGCGCGCAACGGCCTGGCCGGCGGCGACATCGTGGTGGCCGCCTCGGTCGGCGAGTTCGCCGACCTGGCCAGCTACCGCGCCAACTTCGCACGCAAGCCGGCGCAGCTGGTGCTGCGTGTGGTGCGCGGCGGCGCGCAGGCCGACCTGGTCATGCAGTGAGCCGGCGCCCTCAGTCCAGCCGCGCGGCGTAGTCGTCGCGCACGTGCTGGTTGAGATAGGTGGTCAGGCCGCGCCCGGCCGCGGCCAGGCGCTGCATCTCCAGCACGTGGAGCAGGCCGGGATGATGGCGGTCGTAGCGGTAGGTGGCGCCATCGGCGAAGCGCAGCACGATCCAGTCCGGACCGCTGTCGTAGGCGACCACCCCGGCATGGCCGCTCCGGTTGCCGTATGCGTGCATGACAGGTCCTCCAGGGCTTCAGGGTGGCTGACACCACGTCGCGAGCCGCCGCCAGGTGGGTGCGGACGGCGCGGAGGGCCGCCTTGTACGCGTGCTACATGCCGGTTCCGCGCACGTGCACGCCCGCGGTGGCTGCGCCGTCGTTTCGTTGGCCGCTCTTGGCTGTTCGCCGGCGAGCGCCGACACTATGGCGCATCACCTGCGGCGACGAGCTAACACCCCGTACACCCCGCCGATGGTATTGGTGTCGCCCCCGTTCTGCGCAGCGTCCGCATCGGCGGACGGCAGGCCCCCAAACCCCAGAGGAGACATGCCCATGAATGCCAGCCCGACCAATACCGAGAACCTCAAGGACAACCTGAGCGAAGCCGGCGCGCACCTGAAGTCCGCGGCCAGCTACGCCGGCGAGGCGATCAAGGGCGCTGCCGGTGCCGCCGGCGAAGAACTGAAGCTGGGCAAGGCCAACGTCAAGGCCGAGCTGTCCGATAGCGCCCTGTCCGGCTTGGCCGCGGCCGAGTTCGGTGGCGCGGCGGCGAAGGAGCAGGTGGACGTGCTGCTGGACAAGGGCCGCGACCTGATCGACAGCGCTGCCGAACTGATCCGTGAGCGTCCGCTGGCCTCGTTCGGCGTGGCCTTCGCCACCGGCTGGATCATCGCCAAGCTGGCGCGCAGCGGCGGCGACAAGTAAGCCGCACGTGAGCGAGGAGCAGGCCCGCGCCGACGGTGCCGCGGCGGACGCCGCGGCCGCACCGTCGCTGGAGGAATCCTTCCGCGCGCTCGGCACCGCCGGCCGCGAAGGACTCACCGCCACCCTGGACACCGGCCGCGCGCTGCGCAAGCTGGTGGCCGCGGATCTGGCCCTGGCTCGCGCCGCGTTGGCGCGGGCCCTGGTGTGGCTGACCGTGTCGGTGGCGTTCGGCGCCTCGGCCTGGATGCTGTTGATGGGCGCGATGATCGCCTTGCTGCAGCGCATGGGCTGGTCGTGGCTGGCCTCGATCTCGGCGACGGCCGCCTTCAGCCTGGTGGTCACCGCACTCGGTGCCTGGCAGGCGTTGCGCTACTTCGACATGAGCAAGCTCGACGCCACCCGCCGCCAGCTGGCCAAGCTCGGCATCGGCGGCGATGACGAAGACAACGACGAAGACGTCGCCAAGCGCGAGGCCACGCCATGACCCTGCGGCAATTGCAGCACCGCATCGCCCGCGCCGAATCGGTGCTGGAAGGACGCCAGGAGCAGGTGCGCACGCACTGGACGACCCTGCAGCAGGTCTGGCGCGAAGGCTGGACGCCGTGGCGGATCGTGATCGTTGGCCTCGGCACCGGCTTCCTGGTCGGGCGCGCCGAACCGGCGGCCGTGGTCGGCAAGCTCGGCGGCGCACGCTGGCTGCAGATGCTCAGCGCGGTCTCCAGCCTGATCAACGCCACCACCGCCAAGAGCGCCTCGGACAACGCCGAGCGCGCCTCCGACGATGCCGAGGAGGCGGCGGATACCGCGCAGGATGCGGCGGTGGATGCCGCCACCCAGACACCGCCGCCCGCCACACCGGTTCCCCCCTCCCCTGCTCGTCCGCAGGCGGTGCGGCCGCCGACGGCCTCGCGGCCCGGGCACCCCGCCGCCGCGGAAGCGGCCACCGATCTGTCCGAGCGCTAGGGCGCCAAGCCAGGCACATCGAGCCCCGGTGTCGGGTGTAGGCGCGGCTCAGCCGCGACGGGCGCCCGCGCAAAAGGCTGTCGCGGCTGAAGCCGCTCCTACGACGGACGCTGCAGCCGGTGTGATCAATGGGCGCCACGCCACGCGCACGCGGCGGCCACGCGGTCTTGATACCGCCCCGGCCACGATCGGCCTACACTTCGCTTCCTTTTCGACGCCGTCCGGAGCGTGCACTGCTGCGCGCGCCGCGGCCCCCGTCTCGCAGGTCCGATGAGTACAGTTTCCGATTCCGCGGCCGTCGCCGACGACGCGCCGCACGACGCCCTGCCCCCGCCGCCCGCACCGCGCCCGCGTGGCCCGGTCTCGCTGGTGGTGCTGGCGACGCTGGCGGTCTGCTACACGTTGTGGGCGGCACAGGACGTGATCCTGCCGATCCTGCTCTCGGCCTTCTTCGCCCTGATCGGCAACCCGATCCTGCGCGTGCTGCAACGGCTGTACCTGCCGCGCTTCCTGGCCGCGCTGCTGGTGCTGCTGTCCGGCATGGCGGTAGCGACGACCCTGACCGTGCAGTTGGCCGGCCCCGCCGCCGAATGGGCGCAGCAGGCGCCGGCGCAGCTGCGCCACCTCGCCACCCAGGTGCGCGACCTGACCAAGCCGATGCAGCAGGCCAACCAGGCCGCGGAGAACTTCGCCCGCGCTGCCGGCGGCGAGAGCGGGCGCCGCGTGCAGGTGATCCGCACGCAGATGGACGATCCGTACAAGGCGCTGGTGCGGACACCGCGGTTGGCCGCCTCGGTACTGGCGGTGGTCCTGCTGACGTTCTTCTTCATGGTGTTCGGCGAGAACCTGCAGCGCCATGCGATCGCCTTGCTGCCCAACCGCCAGCAACAGAAGTTCACCACCGAGATCCTGCGCTCGATCGAACGCGAGGTCTCGCGCTACGTCCTGACCATCACCGTGATCAACACGCTGGTCGGCCTGATCTTCGCCGGCATCCTGATCCTGCTGAAGATCCCGCCGCAGGAAGCGTTGCTGTGGGGCACGGTGGTGGCGCTGCTGAATTTCGCGCCGTACGTGGGGCCGCTGATCGGCGCGGTGCTGATGCTGCTGATGGGGTTCGTCGCCTTCCGCGATCCGCTGAGCGCGGCGCTGCCGGCGATCCTGTACCTGGCCCTGCACACGCTCGAGGGCCAGGTGGTGACGCCGATCGTGCTCGGCCGGCGCATGGCGATCTCGCCGCTGATGCTGATCCTGGCGCTGATGCTGTTCGGCTGGCTGTGGGGCATGATCGGCCTGCTGCTGGCGGTGCCGCTGCTGGTGTGCATCAAGATGGTGCTGGCGCGGGTGGAGGGCATGCAGCGCTGGGCACGGCTGCTGGAGTGAGGCGGGGATTCGGGAGTCGGAAGCGCCACGGCGTGCTGTCTACCGGATGCGGCCCGCGGCGGCGGCGGCGCTTGGCGTAAAATGCGCCGGTGACTTCCATGCCCTCCTTCCCCGTCCGCGCGATCACGCTGGATCTGGACGACACGCTGTGGCCGTTCGCGCCGATCGGCGCGCGCATCGAGCAGGTGCTGCACGACTGGCTGCTGCAGCACAGCCCGGCCACGGCCGCGCGCTTCCCGGTCGCGGCGATGCGGCAGCTGCGCGAAGACGTGTTCGCCGCGCATCCGCACCTGCATCACGACCTCAGCGAACTGCGCCGCTTGACGCTGCGCCGCGCGCTGCACGAGAGCGGCGCCGACGCCGCCCTGCTGGAACCGGCCTATGCGGTGTTCCATGCCGCGCGCAACCAGGTGGAGTGCTATCCGGACAGCATCGCCGCGCTGGAGCGCATCGCCGCGCGCGTGCCGGTGGTGGCGTTGAGCAACGGCAACGCCGACTTGGCCACGATCGGCCTGGACCAGCATTTCGCCTTCCAGCTCAGTGCCCGCGAGCACGGCGCGGCCAAGCCGGACCCGGGCATCTTCCGCGCCGCCTGCGCACGCCTGGGCCTGCCCTGCGCGCAGGTGCTGCACGTAGGCGACCACATCGAGATCGACGTGGTCGGCGCGATGCAGGCCGGGCTGCGCGGCTGCTGGATCAACCGCGATGCGCAGGCCTGGCATCCGCCGACGCCACCCGACCTGCATTTCGACACCCTCACCGGCCTGGCCGACTGGCTGGACGCGACCCAGCCGGCCGTCGCGCGCGCATGACCCGCGCGCGCTGGCCCGCCGGCCACCTCCCTCTTCCAAGGATCCGCTGATGTCCCTGCCGACCGGCTTCACCGACGCCTCGTCCCACGCGCTGCCGCTGTACGTGCTGGACCGCGACCACCTGGCCGAATGGCGCGCGGCGCAAGCGCCGGCCTGGGCGGCGTGGATGGACGCCCAGCAATTCGTGGCCGCACCGGGCAGCGTGCTGCTGCTGCCGGGCGCCGACGGCGTGGCCGCCGCGGTGCTGGGCGTCGGCGATCGCGGCGATGCGTATGCCTATGCGCATGCGCCGTACGCGCTGCCGGCCGGCAGCACCTGGCGGGTGGAGACGGCGCTGGACGCCGACACGCTGGCGGCGCTGCACCTGGGCTGGGGCCTGGGCAGCTACCGCTTCGCCCGCTACAAGCAACCGGCGCGGCTGCCGGCGCAGTTGCTGGCCACACCGCAGGCGGAAGTGCGCGACCTGATCGCCGCCAGCCTGCGCGTGCGCGACTGGGTCAACACGCCCACCGAGCACATGGGGCCGGAGCAACTGGAAGACGCCGCGCGCGCGATCGCGCAAGAACACGGCGCGCAGTTCGAGAGCATCGTCGGCGACGCGCTGCTGGCGCAGAACTTCCCGGCGATCCACGCGGTCGGCCGCGCCTCGCACCGCGCGCCGCGGCTGCTGGTGCTGCGCTGGGGCGAGGAGGCGCATCCGCACGTGGCGCTGGTCGGCAAGGGCGTGTGCTTCGACACCGGCGGCCTGGACCTGAAGCCGGCCGACGGCATGCGCAACATGAAGAAGGACATGGGCGGCGCCGCGCACGCCCTGGCGCTGGCCGGGCTGGTGATGGCGCAGCGCCTGCCGCTGCGGCTGACCGTGCTGCTGCCGGCGGTGGAGAATGCGGTCGGCCCGGACGCGTTCCGCCCCGGCGAGGTCATCGCCACCCGCCAGGGCACCAGCGTGGAGATCGACAACACCGACGCCGAAGGCCGCCTGGTGCTGTGCGATGCGCTGGCCTATGCCGGCGAGCAGCGCCCGGACGCGATCCTGGATTTCGCCACCCTGACCGGTGCGGCGCGCATCGCCCTGGGCCCGGACCTGCCGGCACTGTTCAGTAACGACGACACGCTGGCGCAGGCCTGGATCGCCGCCGGCGAGCGTACCCGCGACCCGGTCTGGCGCATGCCGCTGTGGCGCCCTTACCTGCGCTACCTGACCAGTTCGGTCGCCGACCTGGCCAACGCCGGCTCGCGGATGGCCGGCGCGGTCACCGCCGCCCTGTACCTGGAGCGTTTCGTGCCGGCGCGGCAGGCCTGGGCGCACCTGGACGTGTATGCCTGGAACGACAGCGACCGCCCCGGCCGCCCCGCCGGCGGCGAAGCGCTGGCGCTGCGTTCGGCGTATGCGATGCTCAAGGCGCGCTACGCGGGGTGAACCGCGGTCGATCTGCCTGCGCGCCCCAGATCGCGCAGGCAGGCGCAGGGCTGGTGTCGAGCGGCATCGGGCGGTGCAGCGCCTCGCGCGTATTCCTTGTAAGCCACTGCGGCCGCGACGCGCGGGGGTGTGAGCATTGCTGTCTTCGGACACCGTCGGGACTGAAGTCCCTCCCACAATGCAGCACCATGCCCATCGTGCACTCGTAGGAGCGACTTCAGCCGCGACGCGGCGGTGTGAGCAGCGTTGTTGTCTTCGGAAGCCGCCGGGCCTGAAGTCCCTCCCACAATGCAGCACCATGCCGACCGCGCCCTTGTAGGAGCGGCTTCAGCCGCGACGCGCCGGGGTGTGAGCATTGCTGTCTTCGGACGCCCTCGGGCCTAAAGTCCCCTCACGCAGCACCGCCACATCGGTCGTGTGCGTGAGGGGACACGGCGAAGGGAAACCGCTGTTGCGATTCCCCAATCCCCATTCCCAATCCCCGCTTCAACCCGCCAGCGCCTGCAGCGAATCGCGTTCGATGCCGGCGTAGATCGCGAATTCGTCGTGCACCGTCGCGCCCAGCGCCTGCTCGAACGCGGCGCGGTTGGCGTGCGCGGCGTAGGCGCGCTGTTCGCCGCCGCCGAGGTTGGACTGGAAGATGCCCGCGGCGCTGACCGGCAGGAAATCCTCGTAGACGATCGGATCGGCGCTGGCTAGGCCGTCGGCGATCAAGGCTTCGGCCGGCTTGCCGGCCAGGGCGGCGGCGCCGGCAGCGCGACCGGCGTCGGTCAGCGCGTAGCGGAAGTAGCCCAGTCCCTCGCGGCGCAGGGTGGCGTAGTCGTCGGGGAAATCGGCGAACGCGGCCTGCAGGCGCGTGGCGTAGTCGGCACCGGCGCTGCCCTCGGCCGCGCGCGCGCGCTCCAGCAGCGCGTCGTACAGCGCGCGGCCCTTCGGCGTCAGGGCCAGCCCGCGCTGTTCGATCTCGCCGAACCGCGCGGTGTGGGTGCCGGCCTCGGCGCTGTCCGCGCCCGCAGGGAAACGCACGGTTTCCTCCAGCGCCTTGAAGCTGGTCTGGCGCAGCAGGATCGGGCAGGCGCGGCGCGGCGGGCCTTCGATCACCGCCTTGGCATCGATGCCCCGGCGCAGCATTTCCGCCTGCGCCGCGTCGATGTCCAGGGTGCGCGGGGTCAGGTGGTTGATGTGCGGGCCGTGGAAGCTGACCACGTCGGCGATCAGCTTGTGCGCCTCGCTCAGCGCGCGGTAGGTCGGCAGGCTCACGGTAGCGTCGCTGTGCCAGCGGAAGGTCTCCAGCGCCTCGGCGACGAACCGCTGCGCATCGGCCTCGATCAGGCCGCCGTCGCGTTCGCAGTGCGCGATCAACGCAAGCGCGCCATCGGTGAAGATGCGCCGCTTGGCGAGGATCTGCGCCGCTTGTTCGCGCAGCGCCGGGTCCTCGATCAGCTCCAGCCGCAGCAGCGAGGTGAACACGCGGAACGGATTGCGCGCCAGCGCCGCGGCATCCAGCGGGCGGAACGCGGTGGAGTGCACCGGCACGCCGGCCACCGACAGGTCGTAATAGCCCACCGGCGCCATGCCCATCACCGCAAACAGGCGGCGCAGGGTGGCCAGTTCCTCGGCGGTACCGACGCGGATCGCGCCATGCCGCTCCTGGTCCAGCCGCGCGCGTTCGTCGTTGCGCTGCAGCTGCGCCTCCAACGCCGGGTCCGCGGCCAGGGTCTGCGCATTGACTTGCGCCACCAGCTCCATCAGCGTGCCGTACAGCGGCACCTCGGTGCGGTACATGTCGGACATGGCCTGCGCGAACAGGCTGCGGATAGCGTCGGGCGAAACGAAGGCGTTGGTCATCGGGCGGTCCGGAGCGGCAGTGGCGCCGGCGGCAGGACCGGCAGAACGCCTATTCTCGCGCCGCGGCGGCGGCGCGGCCAGTGTGGGGGGGGTGCGCGGCGCGTATCGGTGCGGCACGGAAGTGGCCTGCACCGCTGTCTCCTTCTCCCGCCGGGAGAAGGTGCCCCGCAGGGGCGGGTGAGGGTCCGGGCGCAGCCTCGTGCACCCAAACTGCATGAGGCGCTGCGCGCCCCGACCCTCACCCCAACCCCTCTCCCGGGGGGAGAGGGGCTAGGGATGCGCTGACGTTGATGCATAACGGTGCCTGCATGCCGTGCAGGACAACGGGACGTTCGCGCAACGACATGGGCGAACGTACAGGCGGCCGCTCTGTGTCGTTGTGCTCCCCCGCGCTTATTGCGTGCGCGTGGATCCGTCCTGCGGCTGCGCCTCGGCGCGGTCGCGGGCGGCGCGGTCGCCCAATTGCCGACGCAACAGTGCGTCCAGCACGATCGGGCGATCCCAGTGATCGTAGCTGGCGACGATGGCATGGCGCAGGGTGCGATAGGCCAGCGAACCGGGCGGCGCGTCCATGTCGCTCGCCACCGCCGCCCAGCCGGCGGGGACACCGGCGGCCGTGCGTGCGCGCACCACCTCGCGGTAGGGGCGCCCCGCCGCCTTGGCCAGGAACGCCGCGACATAGACATCGCGCGGCGGCCAGCGCCGATCGCGCAGCAGGACCTCGGCATAGCCGCGCGGCATCTGCGCGTAGCGCGCGATCTCGTCGAGAAAGCTGTCGGGGTAGCGCGCGGCGTAGCGGTCGATGTCGAGCAACTGACGGTCGATCCAGGCATCGTCGGTACCGGGCACCTCGACCGGTGCCGTCTCCCCGCTGTCAGAGGCAGGGGCGCGCGCGGGCGCCGCCGCCCCCTGCGCCATGGCCGGGCCGGCAGTCAGCAGGGCGGCGCACAGGAACAGACCGGCAGGAGACGGACGCAGAGGCATGCGTCGATTCTGCCGGAGGCAGTGAGCGCTGTCAGCGCGGCAAGCTAGCAGGTATGCACGCCGTGGCCTCGGCGGTGTCGCGGCTGAAGCCGCTCCTACACGACAAGGCCAGCGGCCGGTGATGCCAACGCCGCTGGGCAAGGGATCCACTCAGGCCTGCAGCAGGCTCGCCGCATGCCGGTTGAGATCCGCCACCGCCTGCGGCCAGTCCGCGGCCGCGGCGACTTCGCGCAGGCGCGGTTCGTCGGCCGACAGCCCATGCTCGGCCTCGTGCGCCCAGGTGGTGGTGTATGGCGTATGGATGCCCCAGCCGCCGAGCGCGATCACCGGCTCCACGTCCGAGCGCAGCGAGTTGCCGATCATCACGAAGCGCTCGGCACCGATGCCGAACTCGGACAACACCTTGGCGTAGGTTTTCGGGTCCTTCTCGGACACGATTTCGATGCGCGGGAACAGGTCGCCCAGGCCGGACTGCGCGATCTTGGCTTCCTGGTGGAACAGGTCGCCCTTGGTGATCAGCACGATCTCGAACTCGGCGGCGATCGCGGCCACCGCCTCGCGCACGCCGGCGATCACCTCCACCGGATGCTGCAACGTGCTGCGCCCGATCTCGACGATGCGCCCGATGTCGCGCGCGGAGATCCGCGCATCGGTCAGCTCGATCGCCGCCTCGATCATCGACAGGGTCATGCCCTTCGCGCCGTAGCCGAACACCGCCAGGTTGCGCCGCTCCACCGTGAGCAGGTGCTGCAGGGTGCGGGCGTCGTGCAGGTCCAGGTACTGGCCGAGGATGGCTTCGAACGCAGCCTCGGCATCGCGATAGTAGTCCTCGCTCTTCCACAGGGTGTCGTCGCCGTCGAAACCGACCAGGGCGATGGGGGAAGCACGCAAGGCAGTCGGCGTCGGCATCATCCCCCAAGCATAGCAGCGCCTCCCGACCCGCAGACACACCCCTGCCCCACCGCGCAAACGCACGACGGCGGCCCATGGCCGCCGTCGTGGTGGAGCGTCGATCGGAAGACGCGCGCGGTGATGCGCTGGAGGTCCGGTCCCGGCGAGGCGGTGCGCGCATCGTCGCGCAACCGCCAGCGCCGGCACCGCTCCCGTTACTGGCCGCCGTTGCTGTCGCTGCCGGTCGCCGCGCCGCCCTGCTGCTTGGCGACGTAGGCCTTGTACTCGTCCGGGGTCAGCTTGCCATTATGGTCGGCATCGGCCTGGGCGAAGATCTGGCTGAGGCCGGCGTTGACCTGCGCCTCCTGCTTGCTGATGGCGCCGTCCTTGTCGGCATCCACATCGGCCCAGGTCTGGCCGCCGCCCGAGGCCGCGCCGGCCTGCCCGCTCTGGCCGGTGGCGCTGGTGGACGACTGCGTCTGCGCCTGCGCAGCGGCGTCGGCCTGCGCATCCTGGGCAAACGCCGGCAGGGCCAGCGCGGCGGCGAGGAGGGCGGCGGTACCGATCAGCGGGGTGCGGGTGCGAATGTTCATGGGTGGATTCTCCTTGGCTCTCGGTGTGGCATGTCCGGTCGATTCCGGAACACGGCGCTACCGTGCCGGTCTCAGACTGAATCCATTCCCTGTCGAAAAACGCCGCCAAACGGATCGTTAACCACGGCGTGCGCACGCCGCGCTACCGCAATGGTTAGGGTTCCGTCAGCGCGCGGTAAGGCGTCCATTCGAGACGTTTGGATTGCAGAAAGAAAACGTCTGTTTCAGCGTGTTTCGTGACCGCCGTCGCCAGCGTTTTCGCTTGAACGCCCCCTGAATGCAACCCAGGCCAGCGCCACGCCAGCGAGCGCACCGGCCACTTCCAGGACCACGCGCGCGCCCAGTTCGTCGGGGTCGTGGATGCTGGCCAGGGCGATGCGCGCGTACAGCGGCGACTCCAGGCGGACGATGCTGGTGTAGAACAGGTTCCAGCAGTCGATGCCGGCCGACACCGCCACCGCGATCAGGCACGCGCCGCCCAGTTGCTGGCCCTCGGACCAGCCCCATCGCCGGCCCAACCATTGCCACAGCGCATAGACCAGGAAGCCGACCGCCAAGGCGATCAGCCCGGCTTCCAGCGAGCCCAGCAGGCCGAAGTGCAGCGGCAGGTTCATCGGGTGTCCTCGGTCGGCAAGGGCACAAGTCTAGAGGGTGTCGCGCATCGGCGTGCGGCATGGCGCGCCGGCGCGCGGCTCAACTGGCGTTTTCGGCGATCGCGCTCACCACCGGCGCACCATCCTCGTCCCAGCGCACCGTCATCAACATCGGCTTGCAGCAGACCTGACAGTCCTCGACGTACTGCTGCACGTCCACCGACGGATCCAGCGCGACGTCGATCCATTCGCCGCAGTAAGGGCATTGCAGGTCGACGAACGGGTGCGTGCCGGTCATGGAGGGGTCCGTGGCGAAGGTGAGGCGCCGCTAGCGCACCGGCACGTCGAAGGCGACGCCGGGGCTGGGCTCGGGCTGGAAGGTGAAGTGCCACCATTCCATCGGATAGTTGACGAAGCCGCGCGCGGCCATCGCCTTCAACAGTTGCCGACGGTGCGCACGCTGGGTGGCGTCGATGGCCGGCGTGTCGGTGTGCGCGCTGGCGTCGAAGAAGTCGAAGCCGGTGCCCATATCCAGCGCGCGGCATGCGCCCTGGCGGCAGTCCAGCAAGCCCAGGTCGACGGTGGCGCCGCGGCTGTGGCCGGAGTGCTCGGCGATGTAGTCGCCCAGCAGTACGCCCTTGTCCAGGTTCGGGTAGTAGCGCGCCTTGGCGAGCTGATCCTGCGGATCGCGCGCCCAGGCGACGAAGGCACGCACCGACCGCTGCGGCCGGTAGCAGTCGAACACCTGCAGGCGGTAGCCCTTGGCCTGCAGATCACGCTGTACCTGCGCCAGGGCCTGCGCAGCCGGCGCCAGCAGATAGCACTTGGGCGCGTCGTAGCCCGGCACCGGGCGACCGGTGAAGTTGTCGTGGCCGGCGTAGCGGATGTCCATCGCGATCTCGGGCGCCAGCGCGTGCACGTCCACGAGTCCCGCCTGCTCCGGCGTGGTCGCCGGCGAGGTGATCGGTTCCGCAGCGAACGTGGCGGGCGCGACGACGAACGCGAACGCCAGGCCCAGCGCGCGCAGCGCGCCAGGCCGACGCCAGGGGCGCGAGGAATGGTGGTGGCGTGAGCGGCGGTCATGCGGCATCTGCGCAGCATAGGCCATGGCCGCTGCCGCTGTCCTGCCGCGCTTCTGCGATGTGCGCGATGCGAACTGCGCAATGAGGGCGGCCAGCGGCGCGTGCCGATGACCGCCCTGCGCAGTGCGCATCAACGCCCCGGCGTCTGCGCCTGGGTCTGGGTGCGCTGCTGGTCCTGCACCTGCCGCTCCTGCGCCTGGCGCTGGGTTTCGGCCGCCAGCTGCTGCTGACTCTGCTCCAGCGGCACGGTCGCCGCCTGCTGGCGATCGACGTAGGCGCGGTGCACGTCGTGCGCGTTTTCCGGATTGCGCTGTACCGCGATCATGCCGCGGCCATCGGTGCTGGCGACCAGGTCGTCGATGCGCGACATGCCGCTGACCTTGGCCTCGAACGCCAATTGCCCCGCTGCACGCTGCATGGACTCGCGGTCGCCGTAGCCACCGTTGCGCCCTTGCTTTTCCAACTGCGCGACCGCCTGGTCGAACAACGGATTGTCGCGCCGCAACTGCTCCACGCCCTGCTGCCGCTGCACGCTGCGCTCGATCGCCGCCAGCGTCTCCGGGCCGGCCTTGCCGTCCACGCCCTTCAGGTGCTGGTCCTGCTGGAACTTTTCCACCGCCGCTTCGGTCTTGGGGCCGTAGGTGCCGATCGCATCCTTGGCCTCCAGGTAGCCGAGCGTGGCCAGCTTCTCCTGCAGGCCCTTCACCGCCTCGCCCTGCGCATTGCGCGCCAGCACGCCGTGCGCGGCCGGCTCGCGATGGCCGTCCTGCGGCTTCGGCGCCGTGTGCCCGTCGCGTTGCTCGCCGGGCTTGGCCACGGTCTTGCCGAGGTCGGCCAGCTTGAGCAGGTCGGCCTTCTCGTTCTCGGCACGGTTCTGCAGCGAATCCAGGGTCTTCTGCTTGTGCACGCGCGGGAACAGCTCCTTGACGTGCTCGGCCTTGTAGTCCTGCACCGCGCTGACGATCTCCTTGTCGGAGATCTTCGACAGGTCGGCCTGCTTGCCGAACTTCTCCTCCATGGCGCGCAGGAACACGCCGGAGCCGCCGGGCTTCTTGTCGCTGCCGGGGCCGTACTGGACCGCGGTGCTCCACATCGCATCCTGCACCGCCGGGCCGCGATCGGACAGGTCCAGGCCCTTGTCCTTGAGCCGGTCGACCAGTTTGTCGAAGTGGGTGCGCTTGATGTAGTCGTGCTGTTCCTGGCCGAAGCCGGGGTCGGTCTTGGCCAGCTCCTTCCACTTGGCGCTGAAGGCGTCCGAGCCCGGCTTGAGGCCGGCGAAGTCGTCGCTGTACTTGCTGTCCTTGACGAAGGCGGCGACGGTGCCGCCGTTGATGACCTTGCCCTCGCGGGTGGTGGTCTGCGAGGTCATCTGATACGAGCCGTAGGACACGCCGCCCGGGTCGTCGACGCCGGAGGACACCGTCGACGCGCCGCGGCCGCCGGTCTCGTAGTGCTTGGAGGTCTGGCCCAGTTCCCAATCCTTGTCGCTCATCGCGTTCTCCTTGGCAGGACGCGCGGCGTGGAAGGCGCCGCGCGTCGGGGTTCAATGCAGAGGGTGAAATCAGTGCGCTTCGAGTTCGTCGGCGCGGCGTGCGGTCATTTCCAGGCGGCATTCGGCCGCATCCACGCGCTCGGCCTGGCCGCCGTCCGGATCGGCGACGCACTTCTCGTCGCGTTCGGCGATCCACTTGCGCTGCCGCTCGCGCAGCGCGTGCTGTTCGGCCTCGCCGAGCTTGGCCATCGCCGCCTTGTAGGCGGTGTTGAGGCGCTGGTCCTGGTAGGCGTGTTCGTCGGAAATGCAGTCCAGCATCGCCGGGGTGGCACCGCCGGCGGCGGTGATGCAGGTGTCGTAGGACGGTCGCAGCACGGGGGAATCTCCTGAAGCGTGGGAAGGGCTTGGCGCTGCCGGCGCCGCGGCCGGCGTGGCGGCACCCGCGTCGGCCTGGGTGCCGGCCTCGTGCGCGGCGGCAGGGGCCGCCGCGGCAGCGGCGTCCGCAGCCGGAGCGGCCGGTGCCTGCGTCTGGCTGGGCGTGGAAGACGGCGCACTGCACGCGGCAGTGGCCACGCACAACAGCAGCAGGGAAGAGCGGTGGAAAGCCTTGGCGATGGCCATGGTCGGGTTGCGTCCTTGTCGTTTGCGCGAGCGGAAAGGCGAGGTTCTAATCGATCGTGACGCACGCTGTCCATCGCGCGCCGCGATGGCGGGTGATCGTGTTTGGCCGGCGTTGGGCAATGTCGCGCCGACGCATGCGTGGCAAGGGCCGCCGCCATCGCCACGCACCACCGCCGCCGCGCGACATGCGCGACGGCGGTCGCGGCCGGAAGCACCGATCAGCGCGGCGCCTGGGCCTTTTCGCGCTGCGGGTCCGGCTGCTGCGGTTGCTCCTGCGCCTGCCGCTGGGTTTCGGCGGCCAGTTGCTGCTGGCTGCGTTCCAGCGGCACCGTCGCGGCCTGCTGCCTGTCCACGTAGGCACGATTGACGTCGTGCGGATTGTCGGGATTGCGCTGCACCGCGATCAGGCCGCGGCGGTCGCCGCTGAGCACCAGGTCGTCGATGCGATTCATGCCGCTGACCTTGGCCTCGAACGCGACCTGGCCGGCGGCGCGCTGCATCTCCTCGGCGCTCTTGAAGCCGCCGTTGGGTCCCTGCTTCTGCAGGTGGTCCATGGCCTGCCTGTAAAGCGGGTTGTCGGCCAACGCCGCCGCGTCGGCCTTGGCCGGCGCCGGCTGCTTGGCGATCGCCTCCAGCGTGGCCTTGTCGGCGATGCCGGTCGCCGCCAGGCCCTTCTCGCGTTGCAGGTTGGCGACCACTTCCTTGGTGCGATCGCCGTAGTAGCCGGTGCCGCTGAGCAGCTTGCCCTGGTCGTCCTTGATGCCCAGTTCGATCAGGCGCTGCTGCATCGCCTTGACGTCGGCGCCCTGCTCGCCCGGCTTCAGCGCCGTGCGCGGCTCCTGCGCACCCTGCGTCTGCGCCTGGGTCTGCTGGCGGTCCTGCAGCAGGTCGCGGCCCTTGGCCAGCGGATCGGAAGCGAACAGCTTGGCGTTCTGGTGCGTGGCCAGGTAGTCGTCCAGCGGCATGGTGTTGACGCCCTTGCTGCCGGTGGACTGGCTGACCAGCAGTTCGCCGCTCTTGGGATCGCGCACAACCATCATGATGTGGTCGATGCCCTTCCAGTGTTCGTGCGCGGTCTTGCCCGAGTCCACGCCGATGACCATGCCTTCCTTCAGCGCGCCGGGCTTGAACACGTCCTTGCCCTGCAGCAGCACGCCCGAGCTGTCGAAGGCCTTCTTGACGATCTCGCCGGAGCCGGACATGCCTTGCGCCAGCATGTCCTTCTGGGTGAACACGTCGCGCCCGGCCTTGCGGTTGATCTCGTTCATCGTCGCGTTCTGCAGCTCGGTCACCCAGCCGGAGCAATCGATGTAGCCCTGCGACAGGTGCTTGCCGTCCACGCCGGGGTGATAGTACTTGCTGTTCTTGACGTTGATCGCGTACTTCACGTCGTCGTGCTTGACGCCCAGGTCGTACGCGGCGCTGAGCGCGATGCCGTCGTGGCCGCCCTGCTTGCCGCCAGCGTGCGTCGGCGTGCGTGCCGGCGCGGCCTGGCCCTCGGCGAGCGGCTTGATGCCCTTTTCCGGGATCGCGATGTGGTCGTACTTGGCGTCCCAGTACTTCACGAAGGCCTTGGCCATGTCCTGGTCGGACAGCGTCTTGAAGTCGGCCAGCGAGGTGCCGGTGTAGGCCTGGAACTGGCGCGCGCCCTGCGCGTCCTTTTCGCCGGGAACGTTGTTGAGGAGGTTGGCGCGGGTCCCCTTCAGCTCGAAGTGGCCGGTGGCGATGGCGGCCTGGATCGAGCGGTAGCCGCCGGCGCCCTGCTGGTGCGCCATGTACATGTCCAGGCCGTCGGGCTGCGCCTTGCCGGACAGGTAGGCGCGGCCGTCGCGTTCGTGCTGGCGGGTCAGGCTGTTGCGGTTGTCCTGGTACATGCGCGCAGCGGCATCGGTGTTGGCCACCGCGTCGAGTTCGCGGCCGCGGATGCCGTAGGCGCTGGCGGCCCCGGGCGTGAACTGGAACAGGCCCTTGGCGCTGTTGGGACCGCGACTGGCCTGCTCGTCGAAGCGGCCGCCGGTTTCGATGTAGGCGAAACGCATGAAGTCGTCGACCGGAATCTGCCGCTGCCTGGCTTCCCGCTCGATGATGTCGAGATTCTCTGCCTTGGTGGTATCGCGTGCCATCTCGTGTAACTCCTGGAGGTTGAGGTACGGCCATCGCGGCCGCCTGGGTCAACCGAGCTCGTCCGTGAGCTTGTTAGTGCGCGGTCAACAGAACGATTGCGTACTGCGGAACATCGGGTGCTGCGTCCACCGGCGCGCCGCCGCGCGCCGTGGGGTCATGCGTCGGGCGTCGGCTGGTACTGGCCGCTGTCCGGGTCGAAGGCGTACTGCAGCACGTCGCCGGCATCGAGCAGGCGCGCGCGGCCGGGAGCGGCGATCGCGGTGCCGTGCAGCGCCACCCGCAGCGCCGGCATGCGCTGGCCGGGGACCGCCTGGAATTCCAGGGTGCCGGTGCTGGACACGTGCGGTACCACGCCGTCCGGGTCGCTGGCCGCTTCGTTGTCCTCGCCGGCCGCCACCGTGCCGCAATAGACCCAGCTGCGGTAATCGCCGAGGTCATGCCGGTTCGGGTCGAACACGAACAACGCGAAGCCGGCCTCGGTGATGCCATTGCCGAAGCGCGTGGTGGGCAGGGCCAGCAGCAACCGGCCGTCGTCCAGCGCATGCTGCTGCGGCGCGCGCGTGGTGTCGAACGCATCGGCGCGCGCGTAGGCGCCGAAGCTGCCGACGTAGCGCTGCGCGTGCAGCACCATCCACGGCCGCTCGCCGCCGGGCGTGGTCAGCAGGAAGGTGGCGGCACCGAGCGAGACGCCCTCGCCCGGGTTCGGGAAGGTTTCCGCATCGTCGATGCCGTACCGGCCCGGCGTGGCATAGCTGAAACCGGTGTAGTAGCGCTTGCCGTCCAGTTCGACATGCTGGCCGCCCCAGAAATTCACCACCGCGCCGTTGTCGATCTCGTAGGACACGGCGCCATCGCCGTCCCAGCCGTAGATCAGGTACAGCACGCTGCCCGCATCGGGTGGCACTTCGGGAGCGGCGGCGCGCGTGTTGTCGTTCGACATGTCCAGAACATCCTGTATTCGGTGAAGAAGCCGGAAGAACCCACCTGCCACATTCCGACGCATCCCGCCGCCGTGTCCGCCCTGACGCAGGCGGCGCACGAGGCGGACGCGACGCCTGGGGCGGAGCGCGAACACGCCCCGCTGGCGCGGTTTCGGACGGAACGACGGTGACGTGCACTGCGGCCCCGAGCAGGGGCGGTGATGGCGGTCGCGCATGGCGAACCGCACGCCGGCAATCCACACCGGCATTTCGGGCGAGTGCAGCATCCCATGCCGCTCGCGAATGACTCGCCTGATCATCAGGCCCCGTGGGGCGCATCTTAAACCAGGTCCCGCGCCCGACACCACCGCGGCGACGCGCGCCCGCGCCCGCTCCCCGCGCCGTCCGTCAGCGGTCCAGCGGCGGGGTGTACTGCTGCTTGGCGGGGTCGTAGGTGTAGGTGACCGCGTCGGCCGGGCCCAGCGTGCGGACCTTGCCCGGCCCGTCCACCGCCGTGCCCTGCAGGGCGATCCGCAGCGACGGCACGTTGCCACTGGCCGGCGGCACGAAGCTCAGCGTGCCGGTGCTGGTGGCGCACTTCATGGTGCCCTGGTCGTCGCAGGCGGCGCTGTTGTCCTCGCCGGCGGCGACCGTGCCCAGGTAGACCCAGCCCTTGTAGTCGCCCAGGTCGTTCTTGTTCGGGTCGAAGGTGAAGATCGCGAAGCCGGCACTGGTGATGCCGTCGGCGAAGCGGGTGGTCGGCAGCGCCAGCAGCAGGTGGCCGTCCTGGGTGGTGGTGCTCTGCGGCTTGCGCTGTTCGTCCAGGGTGTCGGCCTTGCCGTCGGCCCCGAAATCGCCGGCCCAGCGCTGCGCATGGAACAGGGTCCAGGTCGGCGTGCCGCCGGCGTTGTCGAGCACGTAGGTGGCCTGGCTGATGCTGACGGTGGCGGCCGGGTCGGGCATGTCCTGGTCGCTGCCCTGGTCCCCAGGCTTGGCGTACTTGCCGCCGGTGGCGTTGGCGAACCCGGTGTAGTACTGCTTGCCGCCAAGGTCGAAGCGGTAGCCGTACCAGAAGCTGGCCACCGCGCCATTGTCGATGGCGTAGGACGCCGAGCCGTCGCCCTTGGCGCCGTAGATGTCGGCCAACACCTGGCCCGGCGCCGGCACCTCGGCGGCGACCGGCTGTGCCGCCGCAGTCGCGTCGGCGGGCGCTGCGGGCGCGGCCGCGCTTGCCGTCGCCGGGGTCTGCGTGGCCGGCGCATCGGCAGTCTTGTCCTTGCACCCACCCAACAGCAGGAAGGTGGCCGCCCACAGGGCCGTGGTTCCTCGCCTCATCGCACTGCGTCCTTTGAAGTCCGTTGGCGCGCGATGCTATCAAGAACCGCGGCGGCGCCAAGTGACAGGCGTGCACGCCGCCAAGACCGACGCTGGCGGCGCGGCGCACCGGCTCAGGGCGCGTCCGGCTCCATCGCCGGGAGCGGCTGCGGCCGCGCCAGCAGCGGCTGGGTCAGCGCGTACAGGATGCGCAGGTCTTCGGCATCGAAGGCGGTGGCGTCGTTGCCGCGGTAGTGGTGGTGAAAGGCGCGCAGGGTCGCGGCGCGGTCGTCGACCGGATAGCCGATCAGCGCCAGCGCCTGCCACGGATCGAAGCCGGGCGGGGCCGGCGGCGTGTCGGCGGCCGGCCAGCGGCCGAAGCCGGCCTCGGCCAGTCGCTTCCACGGGAACAGCGGGCCCGGGTCGACCTTGCGCGAGGGCGCGAAGTCCTCGTGCCCGACCACCTGGGTGCGCGGGATGCGCAGGCGTGTGCACAGGTCTTCGAGCAGCACCAGCAGGCTGGCGATCTGTTGCGGCGCGAACGGGGTCTTGCCGTCGTTGTCCAGTTCGATGCCGATCGAGGCGGAGTTGATGTCGGTGATGGTGCCCCAGCGCCCGGCGCCGCCATGCCAGGCCCGATCCTGGTCGGCGACCAGCTGGTAGCGCGTGCCGTCGCGGCCGATCAGGTAGTGCGCGCTGACCTTGCCCTTGCTGTTGTGCGAGCGCAGCGTGTCCAGGCTCTGCTGCACCGAGTGCTGGTCGGTGTAGTGGATGACGATCAGGATCGGCCGGCGCGTGTCGTAGTTGGGCGACGGCACCCAGGTGGCCAGCGGATTGCGCTGCGGCGCGTGCGCGCAGGCCCCGAGCAGCGCCAGCATGCCCAGCAACAGCAGCCGACGCACGGCGGACAGGAACGGCACGGGAACGCGGGTCATGGACACTTCCTGGTCGGGGTCGCACAAGCGTACGCAATCGGCGCGGCGGCGGCGTGCAAACGCGCGTCGACGGCCACGCGCGCTCAGAAGCGGTAGTTGAAGTTGACGTACCACTGCCGGCCGATCGCGCTGTACACCCGCGGGAAATACGGCCAGGTGGTGTAGGTGTCGTCGCGCGGATGCAGCGCGTCGAACACGTTGAGCACGCTCAGGCCGACGGTGGCCTTGTCGGTGATCTGCTTGGCGAGGTCGACGTTCCACACCAGGTAGGGCGCGACCCGGCCGCGCTCGGCGTAGTCGGGCCGCGAGCCGTAGCGGTAGCCGTACACGCCGGCCGACCAGTCGCCGCGGCTCCAGTTCGCGCGCCAGTTGCTGCGCGTGCGGAACGCCAGGTAGTCGACGTCGTTCATCACGTCCACCGGCTGCGCACCGGCGAACTGCGCCACCTCCATCCGCAGCACCCGGGTCAGGCCACCTTGCAGGCCGAGCGTGCCCCAGGCGCCGAGGTCGAGGTCGTAGCGCAGGCTGGCGTCGATGCCGTCGGTACGCATCAGCGACTGGTTGATGGGGAAGGTCTTGAACGCGGTGATCTGGCCTTCGCTGGTCAGGTCGGTGCCGGGGCTGCGCGTGACCGCGTCCAGGTAGAAGCGGCAGGCCGCCGAGGCGGTATCCACCGCCGCGCCGGCGCGGTCGCGGCCGAGCAGGCAGTTGGCGTTGTTCTCCAGCAGGGTTTCGCTGGAGATGGCTTCGACCCGGCCCTTGAGTTCGATGCGGTAGTAATCGACGCTCAGCGACAGCGCCGGCAGCGCGTCCCAGACCGCGCCGAACGTGGTCGACTTGCCGGTCTCCTCGCGCAGCAGCGGATTGGAGGCCTGGGTGGAGAAGGTCTGGTACTCGTGCGCGCTCGCGCAGGCCGCCGACAGCGGATCCAGGCCGTCGCGGCGGCACAGGTATTCGTCGACCACGGTGGGGTTGTTGGCGCTGGTGCCGGCGTAGATCCACAGCAGGTCCGGCGCGCGGAAGCTGGTGGCATGGCTGCCGCGCAGCAGCAGGGTGTCGAACGGACGCCACTCCAGCCCGGCCTGCCAGGTGGCTGCGCCATCGACCGCGGTGATGTCGTCGTAGGCGTCGTAGCGCGCGGCCAGGGTGGCGCTGAGCCGGCTGGCGATCGGCACGCGCAGCTCCAGGCCGGCGGCATAGCGCTTGCGCGGGCCGCCGCCCGGGGTCTGGGTGAGGTTGTAGATGCGCTCGCTGCCGGTGTAGTCGACGGTGGTGCGTGGATCCGGCTGCAGGTCGTAGGTCTGCCGCGCCGCTTCCAGCACGGTGGCGACCTGCACCATGCCCGCCGGCAATTCGAACAGGTCGCCGCTGACCACGAACTGGGCCTGGTCGGTGGCCGATTCGCCGCGGCTGACCACTTCGGTGGTGAGCTGCTGGTACAGCGCCGGGCTGCCGGGCGCGAACAGCCGGTCCGGGCGCACGCGGCGGATTTCGGTGCCGTCCGGCCGATAGCCCAGCACAGGGCCGAAGTAGTAATCGCGCACCGCATTGGTGAGGAAGCGCGGGCGCCGCGTGGTGATGTCGTAGCGCGACAGCGACACGCTGGCATCCCAGTCGAACCGCCCGCCGAAGGCCTTGCCGCGCACGCCGGCGTTGAGATTCCAACTGCGCTCGTCGTAGTCGATGGTCTTGATGCCGCCGACCTCGTCGGGCAGGAAGATGCGCTGCGCGGTGACCAGCCCCAGGTCCGGATCGTAGGCGGTGAACGCGCCCTCGCCGATGTAGTAGTGGGTCTGGCTGGAGCTCTTGTCCTGCGAATGGTTGGCCAGCAGTTGCGCGTAGGCGACCATGTCGTGGCCGAGCTCGGCATCGCCGGCCAGGTAGGCCGAGGTCTTGCCGTAGCCGTTCTGCACCGAGCGCCCGGCGTAGTAGTCGAACGCGCCGCAGCGGTTGGGCGCGGCCAGGCTGTCGCTGGTGCGGTAGGGACGGAACGCCGGATTGGTCGCGGCGCAGGCCGCGGCCAGCGCCTGCGGCGAGGTCGACAGTGTGCCCGCCTGCGGCCACAGATAGGTGGTGCCGCGGCGCAGGTACACGCCGGAGATCGACACGTTGGGCGAGCTGGGATCGGCCTTGTTGGCCGGATGGTCGTCGTAGGAATCCATGAAGCCGCGCTGGCGGGCGACGATGGGTTCGCGGTCCAGCCGCTCGAAGGCGTAGGTGACACTCCAGCCCTCGCCGCGGCGCCCGCCGGTCCACTGCAGTTGCCCGGTATCGCCGCCGCCGCGGGTGGTGGTGCCGGCGCGCACGCGCAGGCTGTCGCCCTGGAAATCACGCTTGGTGATGATGTTGACCACGCCGGCCACCGCGTCGGAGCCGTAGATGGCCGAGGCGCCGCCGCTCATCACCTCGATGCGCTCCACCGCCGCCGCCGGAATGCTGCCCAGGCTGACCGCGGTGCCGTTGGCGCCGTAGGACTGCGGATAATCGGCCATGCGCTTGCCGTTGAGCAGGATCAGCTGGTAGCCCGGCCCCAGCCCGCGCAGGTTGAGGTACTGGCCGTTGGGTGAGCTGCCGGTCTGGTCGCTTTCGTTGAAGGTGCTGCCGCTGAACTGGGTTAGCGTGCCCAGCGACTCCCATACCGTGCTGAAGCCCTGCTTGCGGATGTCCTCGGCGGTGATGACGGTGACCGGCGCCGGGCCTTCCACCTGCGCGCGGGCGATGCGCGAGCCGGTGACCAGCACCGCGTCGAGATCGCGTGGCGTCGCCGCCTGTTCCTGCGCCAATACCGGCAAGGCCGCGGCCAGCGTCGTCAGCGACGCCAACGCCATGCGCACGGGTCGCAAGGAAACGGGACGACGAACGATTCGCATGGGCACGCGGCTCTCCTGCATGGCGCGGGTGGATGGCGCGAACGCTGCGGGCGTGGCCACGGCCGCGCGCCTGTCCCTGGCGTCCACGCACACGGCGATGACGCGTGCACGGCACGCGGCCATCGTGTTGCGGTGCTGCATCTTGCCGAGCGGACGCGGCGCTGCCGTGCGGTGCCTGCACGTTCCCCAGCGCCATCGCCGCTCTCCCCCTGTGCAGTCGGATGTACCACGCGCTCGCAAAACCTGTCAACGCAGCGCCTTGACAGGAAAAAACCGGGAATCGAAGATCCTGGCGTCGGCGCGCAGCACGCGCCGGCCTTCTTTCCAGACAGCGGGATGCCATGATCACGATGCGCGGCCTGTGCCTGTTGCTCGCCGTGGCGGCGAGCGGCGGCATCGCACCAGCACGCGCCACCGACGCCATGCCGCTGCAGGCACAGCCGGCGCAGTTGCAGGCCGCGCACTGGATCGCACGGCTGCCGGCGGCATCGCCGCCGCTGCTGCAGGCGTCGCAGCGCGCCGTGTTCAACGCCCGACTGCTGCACGACGATCCGTCGATGCACGATCTGGCCACGCTGCCGGCGCAACTGCCCGGCGCGCAGGTGCGCGCGCAGATCCTGGCATTGTCGGCACCGCCGACGCGCTCGCTCTACGACACCCGGGGTGCCGCACTCGATGCTGTGCATCTGCAGGCGCTGCAGCGCGCGCTGGCGCTGGACGCGCTGCCGGCACAGGTGCAGCCGCGCTACGCCTTGGTGGTGCAACGCGCCGACCTGCGGCGCTTCCCCACCGCCGAACGCGTGTTCAGCGACCGCGACGATCGCGACATCGACCGTTTCCAGGAATCGGCGCTGTCTCCGGGCAGCCCGGTGGCGATCCTGCATGCCAGTGCCGATGGGCAGTGGCTGTTCGTGCTGGCCAACAACTACGCCGCCTGGATCGCCCGCGATCGCATCGCCGAGAGCGACCGCGCCAGTGTGCTGGCCTACGCGCAGCGCACGCCGCGACTGCTGGTCACCGGCGCGCGCGCGGCCACCGTGTTCACCCCGGAGTTGCCGGCAGCCTCGCAGGTGGCGCTGGACATGGGCAGCGCGCTGCCGCTGCTGCGCGACTGGCCGCCGCTGCAGGCGGTCAACGGCCAGTCACCGCTGGCCGCCTACGTGGTGCAGTTGCCGCTGCGCGACCGCGACGGACGGCTGCAACTGGCGCCCGCACTGGTGCCGCGCAGCGCCGACGTCGCCGAGGCGCCGCTGCCGGCCACGCCGCAGATGTTGCTGCAGCAGGCGTTCAAGTTCCTCGGCGAGCGCTACGGCTGGGGCAACAGTTACGACGCGCGCGACTGCAGCGGCTTCGTGGTCGACCTCCACCGCAGCCTCGGCATCGAGCTGCCGCGCAACACCGGCGACCAGGCGCGCAGTCCGGCACTGGCGTCGGTGCCCTACACCGCCACCGACCCGCTGCCGCAGCGGCAACAGGCGCTGGCGCGACTGCGCGTCGGCGACCTGGTCTACATCCCCGGCCACGTGATGCTGGTGATCGGCCACGAGGATGGCCAGACCTGGGTGATCCACGACGTGGCCGGCGCCAGCTACCGCGATGCCGCCGGCCAGGTGCAGCGCGTGCGCCTCAACGGCGTGTCGGTGACCCCGCTGGAGCCGCTGCTGCTCGGCGACGGCACGCCGTTCATCGACCGCATCACCCGCATCCAGCGCCTGCGCGCGCCGACCACCGAATGAAGATCACCGAGATCCGCCTGGGCATGCTGCGCGTGCCGCTGAAGACCCCGTTCAAGACCGCGCTGCGCACCGTGCAGGCGATCGAGGACGTGGTGGTCATGGTCCACACCGACGACGGCCGGATCGGCCATGGCAGCGCACCGGCCACCCCGCCGATCACCGGCGATACCCACGGAGCGATCATCGCGGCGATCGAACGCTGCCTGGCGCCGCGCCTGATCGGCGAGGACATCGCCGACCTGCAGCGCCTGCGCGGCCTGATCCAGGGCGCGCTGGAACACAACAACAGCGCCAAGGCGGCGCTGGAGATCGCCGTGCACGACCTGTGGGCGCAACAGCATGGTGCGCCGCTGTACCAGCTGCTTGGCGGCGGCACGCCGCAGCTGACCACCGACCTCACCATCAGCGTGAACGCCGTGGACACGATGGTGGCCGATGCGCTGTCGGCACTGGCGCGTGGGTTCGTGGCGCTGAAGATCAAGATCGGCACCGATCTCGCCGAGGACATCGCACGGGTCGAGGCGATCCATGCCGCGGTCGCCGGCCGCGCGCAGCTGCGGCTGGACGCCAACCAGGGCTGGACGCCGAAGCAGGCGGTGCAGGCGATGCACGCGCTGGAGCGTGCCGGGGTGACCCTGGAACTGCTGGAACAGCCGGTCAAGGCCGGCGACGTCGATGGCCTCCAGTACGTGACCGAGCGCGTGCAGACCCCGGTGATGGCCGACGAGAGCGTGTTCTCGCCGGCGCAGGCGATCGCGCTGCTGCAGCGGCGCGCGGCGGACATCGTCAACATCAAGCTGATCAAGGCCGGCGGGCTGTCCAACGCGCTGCGCATCGCCGACATCGCCGCGGTGTACGGGGTGCCGTGCATGATCGGCTGCATGCTCGAATCGAGCATCGGCGTCGCGGCGGCGGCACACCTGGCGGTGGCGCGCGCGGACGTCATCACCAAGGTCGACCTGGACGGGCCCTCGCTGGGGGCCTTCGACCCGGTGGTGGGCGGGGCGCAGTTCGACGAAGCGCAGATCCGGATTGGCGAAGCGCCAGGGTTGGGGATTCGCGAGGTCCAGGGCTTGGAGCTGTTGCCGCGGTCGGTGTAACGGCGCCGCGCCTGGCTAGCTGGCTAGCTGGCTAGCTGGCTGGCTGGCTGGCTGGCTGGCGCAATTGTGGGAGGGACTTCAGTCCCGACCGCTGTAGCAATCGGTCATTGAATGGCTTCACTCGTCGCGACCGAAGTCGCTTCCACTGGGGGCTTGCGGCGCGCCCGCCGGGTGCACTGTGGGAGGGACTTCAGTCCCGACGCATTGCGCCATCGGAACGCACACCACGTCGCGCGTCGCGGCTGCATGACAGTCGACTCCCACAGGAGGTCACTGCGCCGCGTGCCGACGCCGCAGTGCCGCTGGGCGACGGCCTTTCAGCCACCATAGGGATCGACCGTGCGGATGCTGCCATCCGCCTCGACGTGCAGCGGCGTGCACTTGACCGAGCGCAGGTGGGTCACGCCGCCGGACAGCAGCGCGTCGTGGTAGAACAGGTACCACCGGCCTTCAAACCTGCAGATGGAGTGGTGCGTGGTCCAGCCCACCACCGGCTTGAGCAGCACGCCGCGATAGGTGAACGGGCCATACGGGCTGTCGCCCGTGGCGTAACACAGCAGGTGCGTATCGCCGGTGGAGTACGACAGGTAGTACCGGCCCTGGTCCTTGTGCAGCCACGGTCCCTCGAAGAAGCGGCGCGCGTGGTCGTCGGCGCGCAACGGCTGGCCGTGTTCGTCGAGGATGACGATTTCCCGCGTGCGCTCCGCCAGTTGCGTCATGCCAGCGTCCAGCCGGGCGATCCGCGGCCCCAGTGCCGGCGCAGCTCCCTCCGGCTCGGCGTGCAACGCGTCGTGGCGATCGTCGCGGTACTTCTGCAACTGGCCGCCCCAGATGCCGCCGAAGCAGAGGTAGTGCGCGCCATCGTCGTCCTCGAACACGGCTGGGTCGATCGAATAGGTGCCCGCGATCGGCTCGGGCTCGGCGGCGAACGGGCCCTCCGGACGGTCGGCCACCGCCACGCCGATGCGGAACAGGCCCTGCGCGTCCTTGGCCGGGAAATACAGGTAGTAGCGGCCATCGCGGGTCGCCGCATCCGGTGCCCACATCTGCCGGCTGGCCCAGGGCACGTCGCGCACATGCAGGGCCACGCCGCAGTCGGTGGCGGCGCCGTCGGGCGTGTCCATGCGCAGCACGTGGTAGTCCTCCATGCCGAAGTGACCGCCGTCGTCGTCGAACGGCGCGCCGCTGTCGATGTCGTGCGACGGATAGATGTACAGGCGCCCTTCGAACACGTGGGCCGATGGATCGGCCGTGTAGATGTGGGTGACCAGCGGCTGCGCGATGGCGTGCGCCGCGAGATGGTCCAGGTCGCTGAGTTCACTCGGGTCGGCTCCCTGCCGACGCGCCTGCAGGTCGTGTTCGATGCGACGTTCCATACGCTTGTCGATCCGATAGAAGAACAGCAGCGCCACCGCGACCAGGAACGGGATGGCGCTATAGACGCTCACGGTCAGGCGGATGCCGTCCACCACAGCCTGCGGCTGCTGCGGCGCGCCTGCCTGGTAGCCGTGGTGCGCGAGGATGCCGGCGACCAGCGCGCCGCCGATGCTGAGCCCGATCTTCAGCCCGCACAGCATCGCCGAGAAGATGATCGCGGTGGCGCGGCGATGGTTCTTCCATTCGGAGTAGTCGGCGACGTCGGCGATCATCGCCCACAGCAAGGGGATGGTGATGCCGTAGCAGAAGCCGTGCAGCATGAAGGCGCCGAAGGCCACGCCGATCGCCGTGGGCGGAAACACGTAGAACGCCAGCAGGAACACGGTGGAGGCCAGCAGCGCGCCGCCGAAGGCATCGCGCTTGCCGAAGCGGTCGGCCAGGCGCCGGGAAAATCCGATGCCCAGGATCATGCACAGGATCCCGCAGGCGTTGAACAGGCTGAATGCCGAGGTCGCCGGATCCTGCGGCCAAGTGAAACCGGACAGGCCCCATCCGCTGAGCAGCGCATTGACTCCGCCGATGAAGCCATTGAATCCGGAGGCGTCGAGAAAGCCCGCTAGCGCGGCCTCGCTCAGGTAATACTGGAAGTAGTAGATGTAGGTGCCGCCCTTCAGCGCCAGGTTGACGAAGACCAGCACCGTCAGCGCCAGCATCACCTTCCACGGCCGGTTGTGCAGCAGGTCGGACAGGTCCTGCAGCACGCCGGCGCTCTGTTCCTTGGCCGGGACGATGCGCTCGCGGGTGGTGGCGAAGGTGATCAGGAAGAACAGCGTGCCCACCACCGCGAACACCGTCATCAGGCGCTCGAAGCCGCGCACGTTGTCGCCGTCGCCCAGGATCAGCACCAGCGGCAACAGCAGCACCTGGATGATGAACTGCGCGATCATCACCGCCACGAAGCGGTACGCCGACAGGCTGTTGCGCTGGGCCATGTTGCCGGTCAACACCCCGCTGAGCGCCGAGTACGGCAGGTTGTTGGCCGCGTACACCAGCATCAGCAGGCCATAGGTGGTGAGGGCGTACAGCACCTTGCCGCGCGCGCCCAGGTCAGGAGTACTGAAGGCCAGCAGCGACAGCGCGCCGAAGGGGATCGCCGTCCACAGGATCCAGGGCCGGAACTTGCCCCAGCGGCTCGCCGTGCGGTCGGCGGCGATGCCGATCAGCGGAGTGAACACGAACGCGCCCAGCAGGCCGATCACGAAGATGATCGTCGCCGCCGTGGCCGCCGGCAATCGGTAGACATCGGTGTAGAAGAACGCCAGGTAGGTGATCAGCGTCTGGAAGATGAGGTTCGCCGCCAGGTCGCCCAGGCTGTAGCCCAGCTTCTCCCGCACCGACAGCGTGTGCGCGGCGGTCTCCGCACTGCGGGGCTCAGTCACGACGCGCCTCCACGGTGAAGCGCCCACGCACGCGGGCATCGGCGCTGGAACCGCCGATCCGCACTTCGTAGCTCCCCGCTGGCACGACATAGGCGCCGCGCGCGTCGTCGTACTGACGCAGCGCCTGTTGCGCGTCCAGTTCGAAGGTCAGGGTCCGCCGCTCGCCAGGAGCGAGGTGCACACGCTGGAAGCCACGCAGCGCCTGCTGCGCATCGCCGGGTGCGGCCGCCAGCCGCCGCACGTACAGCTGCGCGACTTCGTCGCCGGCGCGCTTGCCGGTGTTGGCCACCTCCACCTGCACCGTGAGGCGCCCATCGTCGGCGATGCGCGACGCATCCAGGCGCAGCTTGGCGTAGTCGAACCGCGTATACGAGAGCCCGTGGCCGAACGGATACAGCGGGGTGCCGCGGAAGTAGCGGTAGGTGCGGCCTTCCATCGCGTAGTCGTCGAAGGCGGGCAGCGCCTGGTCCGCCCGGTAGAACGTCACCGGCAGGCGGCCGGCGGGATTGACCTCGCCGAACAGCGCCTGGCCCACGGCGGTGCCGCCGCGCTGCCCCGGATACCAGCTCATCAGGATCGCCGGCAGATGCGCCTGCGCCCATTCCACCGCCATTGCCGAGCCGCCGGTCAGTACCATCACCACCGGCTTGCCGGTGGCGTGCAGCGCCTCCAGCAGGGTGCGCTGCGGCGCGGGCAGGCGCAGGTCGGTGCGGTCGCCGCCGGCGAAGCCCGGATAGTCGACCTTCATCTCTTCGCCCTCGACGTCGCCGGTCAGGCCGCCGACGAACACCACCACGTCCGCGTTGCGCGCGGCATCGAGCGCCTCCTCGAACGGCGGCTTGGCGCCAGGCATGCGCCAGCCCAGGCGCACGCCGGCGTCGCGCTCGGCGTCGTAGTACTCCAGCTTCACCGCATAGGCGCGGCCCGCCTGCAACTCCAGGTCCACACCGTCGGCGCGCATGCGGTCGCTGTCGGTCCAGTGATCCAGCACCAGCTTGCCGTCCACGTAGAGGCGGAAGCCGTCGTCGGCGGCCGCCTCTATCCGGTAGCGGCCCGAGACCGGCGGCAGCAGTTGGCCGCTCCAGCGGATGCTGAAATGATCGTTGGGAATGCCCTGCCCCGGCCCCGCTTCGCCGCGGGCCAGCAGGTTGTCGGTCGGCGAGCCGCGGTCCCAGCGGAAGCCGATCTGGGCGTCGGTGCGGACCAGCGCCGGCGTGCCCGACAGATCGGGCGTGCGGAAGTATTCGCCGCGCAGGCCGCGTTCCGGCGAGTCCGCCGAGGGCCGCAGATACGTCGGCTCGATCAGCGGCGTGGCGCCCGGATCGTCGCGCCCTTCGACCAGATCCACGCCGCGCGCATAGCGCACCTCGATGCCCTTGGCCGCCTCGCGGATGCCCTGCAGGAGGGTGACCGGCGCCGCCGGGGTGCCGAAGTAGTTGCCGAGCAAGGCCATGGTGTCGTCGGCGGTCGGGCCGACCACGGCGATGCGCTTGAGGTCGCGCGACAGCGGCAGCACGCCATCGTTCTTCAACAGCACCAGCGATTCCTGCGCGGCCTGCAAGGCCAGCGCATCGTGCGCGGGCGCCTGGTTCACCGAGGCGGGGATCCGCGCCCAGCGCACGCGTTCGGGCGGATCGAACATGCCCAGGCGCATCCGCGCGGTGAACAGGCGTGTCACCGCGTCGTCGATCTCCGCTTCGCCGATCAGCCCCTGGCGTACCGCCGCCGGCAGCGTGGCGTACTCCTGGCCGCACTCCAGTTCGGTGCCGTTCCTGACCGCCAGCGCCGCGGCGGCCTCGCGGCTGGGCGCGAGGTGGTGGTGCTTCCAGATGTCGACGATGGCCCAGCAGTCCGACACCACATACCCGGTGAAGCCCCAGTCGCGGCGCAGCACGTCGCGCAGCAGGAACCGGCTGGCGCTGGCGGACTCGCCGTACACCCGGTTGTAGGCGCCCATCACCGCATCCACCTTGCCCTCCTTCACCAGCGCCTCGAACGCCGGCAGGTAGGTGTCGTAGAGGTCGCGCTTGCTGGGGCGCGCATCGAAGTGGTGGCGGTCGGCTTCCGGGCCGCTGTGCACGGCGAAATGCTTGGCGGTGGCGTCGAGCTTGCGGTACACCGGATCGTCGCCCTGCAGTCCCTGCACGAAGGCCACGCCCATGCGCGCGGTGAGGTAGGGATCCTCGCCGTAGGTTTCCTGGCCGCGCCCCCAGCGCGGGTCGCGGAAGATGTTGATGTTCGGCGACCAGAAGGTCAGCCCCTGATAACGGCCGTGCGCGCCCTCGCGGAGGAACTGGTGGTGCTTGGCACGCGCCTCGTCGCTGATGGTGGTGGCCACCTGCCCCATCAACGGCACGTCGAAGGTGGCGGCCAGCCCGATCGCCTGCGGAAACACGGTGGCCTGCCCGGCCCGCGCCACGCCGTGCAGCGCCTCGTTCCACCAGTCGTAGGCCGGCACGCCCAGGCGCTCGATCGCCGGCGCGGCGTTCTGCATCTGCGCCGCTTTCTCCTCCAGGGTCATCTGCGCGACCAGCGCAGCCGCCCGGTCCTCGAAGCTGGCGGAGGGGTCTTGCCAGGGCTGGGTGTCCGCGGCATGGCCGACGCCGGCCAGCGTGGTGGCGGCGCACAGGGCCAGCGTGCGGAACAGGCGGCCACGAACGCCGCGACGAAAGGAAGACCTGCGCATCATCGTTTGCTCCTGGAGGCGCGCTCGTCGCGCGCGAAAGGACCGAGCAGGGCGCCCACGAAGCCGCCTGCGCGATCCGTACTCAACACCGTCCCGTCGACGTCGTCGGCGAGGGTCTGCCAGCCTTGCCCCGCGCCGGTGTCGAACGCGAACGCATACGTGCCGTTGTCGCCCGCGATCTTCAGGCGCAGCGCGCCGGGCGCGTCCACCTCGCGGGTCGCGATGGCCCTGGTCGCGCCCTTGCCCTCGCGCGCTTCGAGGAACACCACCACGCGATCGCGGCCCACACGGCGCACGCCGAGGAAGTACCACCAGTCCTCGTTCTGGAACGCCGCAAGCCCGGCCGCCACGCCCGCTTCGGGGCGCGTCAATGCGGTGCTGGCCTCGAACCGCAGATGCTGCTGGCGGCGCCCCAGGAACGCGGGGTTGCGCAAGGTATCCAGGTTCTCCGGCAACGGATGCACGGCCAGGCGCCCCGGACGCGTGCGCAGGTCCGCCCAGTCCTGCTTGGGCACGCGCACGCGCAACCAGCCGCGGCCGAGCGTCGGCGCGTCGAACTCGTCGCGCTCGGCGAAGTTGCCGGTGGCCGGCGCCTGCGACGCCGCGCCCTGCATCCACGACGGCGCCCTGACCGCATACGGGATGGCCTGCCCGGCCGGCAGGATCACCGGCCAGCCGTCGCGCCACTGCACCGGCAGCAGGTAGGTCTCGCGCCCGGTGTTGTAGTGGCGCACGTCGTAGGTACGGCTGGCCAGGAACACCGCCCACCAGGAACCGTCCGGCCCTTCCACCAGGTCCGCATGCCCGGCATTGGCGATCGGCAGCGGCCGAGCGTCGGGCAGGTCGCGCTGGGTGAGGATGGGATTGCCCGCATACGGCTGGTAAGGCCCCCACACGTCGCGGCTGCGCAGCACCACCTGCGAGTGCTGCGGCCCGGTGCCGCCCTCGGCGTCGGAGAGGTAGTACCAGCCGTCGCGTCGATACAGGTGCGGCCCCTCGATCCAGATCGGGTTCTTCGCCGGCTCCACACCGCCATCGATCAGCACCTTGCGCGGCCCGACCGGGGTGAAGGTCGCCAGGTCGAGTTGCTGCATCCAGATCGCACGGTGGCCGTCGTAGCGCGCCGGGCCGGGCGGCACGTCGTTGTTGAGCAGGTAGACGCGGCCGTCGGCATCGAAGAACAGGGACGGGTCGATGCCGCCGATGCCCGGCAGCCAGTGCGGATCCGACCAGGGGCCGGCGGGATCGCGCGCGGTGGCGATGAAGTTGCCGCCGCTGTCCACGGCGGTGGTGACCACGTAGAACACGCCGTCGTGGTAGGCGATGGCCGGCGCGAAGATGCCGCGCGACACGCTCAGGCCGTCGAAGTCCAGCTGCGTCGGCCGGTCGATCACGTTGCCGATCTGCGTCCAGTGCACCAGGTCGGCGCTCTCGAACACGGGGATGCCGGGGAAATAGGTGAAGCTGGAATTGACCAGGTAGAACCGGCCGTTCTCGCGGACGATGCTGGGGTCGGCATGGAAGCCGGCCAGGATCGGGTTGCGGTAATGCCCGGCAGGCAGCGGCGCCTCGAAGGCCGCGTCGCGCCCGGCGTAGTCGAACCAGTCGAAATAGACCGGCGGCGCGGGCGCGGCCCGCAGCGGCTGCAGCGCCGCGGACAGCAGCAGGAAGGCCATGGCAAGCAGCGCACGCATCAGGGAACCTCTGCAGGAAGGGAGAGTTCGAACGGCCCCGCCGGCGCGCCGGAGCTGTCGCCCAGCGTGCAGACCGGGCCGTCGGCCCAGCAGTAGCGGATGCGCGTGGCGGTTGCGGCCTGCGGGCTGCGCAGGACCACGGTGGGCCCGTCCAGGGCGGCGTCTGCATACGCACAGTGCTGCGCCTGCGTATCGCAGAGTGCGAAGCCGATGGGACCGTTCGCACCGGTCGTGACCAGCGTCCCGACGACGTCGTCGAACGCGATCCGCACCGCGCCCTGCGTGCGCGATGCCGCGCGTGGCGTTGGACCGGACGGGGCCAGTGCGCGTTCGCCGTAGACCACATGGCGCGCCGCCTGTGCCAGGCGTCGCCCCAGTTCCTGCTTGTTCGGCGGATGGATGTCGTAGGCATCGCCGATGTCGATGGCCACCGCGAGTCCGCTGTGCGGGTCTTCTGCCGCCACGCGCCGCTGCGCCTCGCGCACCTGCGCCCAGCCGCTCTCCGCCGGCGCCCGTGGCGGGCGACCGTAGCCGGCCAGTTGCACCACCAGCAACGGCAGCGCCGTGCCAAACTGCCGGCGCCAGTCGTCGCGCAAGCCACGCAGCCGCATCGCGTAGGCGGCGCCCTCGCCGGTGTTGGATTCGCCCTGGTACCACAGCATCCCACGCAGCCCCTCAGCCGCGAGCGGCGCGATCATGCCGTTGTACAGCGTCGACATGCCGGAGGCCGCATGCCACGGCGCCAGCGGCGGTGACTGTGGATCGGGCGCGACGCGGTACTGCCAGGGCGCGTCGAGGACGATCCGCGTGCCGTCGTCCAGTTCCACGGCCTGGGCGCTCGCGGGGCCTGCCAACCCGCCCTCGCCGTAGGTATCCAGCACGTTGACCACCACCGTGTTGAGGCCCGCCTTCAACAGGCCGGGCGCAAGCGCATACCGGCGCGGATCGCTCGGCGTGTTCTGGCTGCCCACGGCCACGCCGTTCACCCAGGTCATGTCCGTCTCGTCGACCGGCCCCAGCACCAGCCGTGCGCCCTGCGCCGCCTGCGCGGCGGTGAGGGTGACCTGCGTGCGGTACCAGACCATGCCGTTGTAGTCGGCCAGCGCCGGCACGCCCCAGCGCTCCCATGCCCCGAGCGCGGCCGGCGCATCCTGCCATCCGGTGCTGTCAGCGCCGGGTTGCCATGGCGTATCGCCCGGCTTGGCGCCGGCGCGTGTGCTCCACCACTGCTGCCAGTGCCGGCCCCAGCGCGCGCTCGCGGCCACGGGGTCGGTGGCGTACAGCGCCAGCACGTCGAGCGCCGCGTCCATGCCGCCCTGCGCGCGCAGCGCGCCGGCGCTGGTCCAGGCCTCGATCCGCGCACCGCCCCAGGCCGCCTGGATCAGCCCCATCGGCACTTTGACCGTCTTCTGCAGTTCGCGCGCGAAGTAGAAGCAGGCGGCGGAAAACTCGCGCACCGTCTGCGGCGATGCGGGTTGCCACGCCACCGCAGCCGCGAACGCCTCCTGCGGCGTGACCGCCGCGGCCTTGGGCACGGCGAACAGACGGATGCTCGGCTGCGTGGCCGCGGCCAGTTCGCGGCTCGCATCCAGCGCGCGCCACACCGGCAGCTCCATGTTCGATTGCCCGGAACACAGCCAGACATCGCCCATCAGCACATCGCGCACGACCTGGCGCTCCTGTCCCGCGCGGACCGTCATGTCGTAAGGCCCACCGGCGGCGATGGGCTTGAGCGTGGCACGCCAGCGGCCGTCGGCATCGGCGCGTGCGCTGACAGACTGCCGGGCGAAGGTCAGCGACACCGTGGCACCCGGCGCGGCGTGGCCCCAGACCGGAATCACCCGGTCGCGTTGCAGCACGGCGTGGTCCTGGAACAGCGGATGCAGCAGCGGCGGCGCTGCGTGCTGCGCCATGCAGGGGATCGCGCAACACCCCAAGGCCGCCGCCAGCAGCCGGCCGCTCCACGTCGTCGGCTTCATCGTCCATCTCCGGGTGCGGAGGGAAATTGCAGGGCCTGGTACCAGCCCAGCGGGTGCGGCGGCGCGGCTTCGCCTGCGGGCAATGGCCGCCCGCTCACCGACTGGAAATACGCCACGCTGGCATCGCGCCACCACTGCGCTTCGCGCAACTGGATGCGCAGGAAGGCCGCCACCTGCGCATGTCGCTCGTCGTCCACCTTGCCGCGCAGGCCGTCCCAGGTGGCCTGCATGGCCTGCACCTGGCGCACGCCCTGCGTATAGCGCCCGACCAGCTCGTCCCACAATGGCCTTCCGGAGGCCATGCGGTGGTCCCACGGCACGTGGTGGAACCACAGCAGCAATGGCTCGGGCACCCGCGCCAGGTCGCCATACACGGCCGCCACCTCGGGCGCGTACTGGCCCACCGCATTGCTGCCGCGCGCGGTGCGATCGAAACCGATGCCATTGCGGTCGGCACGGTGGTAGTACACCGACGTCCAGTCCGCGCGCGAGCCGCCGTCCACCCAGGGGCCAGGGCCGTAGTGGTGGCCGCGCGCCATCAGGTGGTGCAGGCCCAATGGGGTCATGTAGTTCACCGCGGCCTCGCGCGAGCCCATCATCATCCCGACGATGGGCTGCACCACCTCGGACGCCGGCGAGAACGTCATCGCCGCCCATTCCGCGGCGATGGCGCGGGCGGAGCGGTGCGGATTCCAGGCGAGACGGCCGAACGCATACCAGTTGGCCTGGTCGAAGTGCGAGCCGCTCCAGGTGCGGTCGTTGCCGATGTTGGCGACGCCGGCGATGCCGGTCAGGGCGTGGCCTTCCAGCGAGCCGTCCACCACGTCCGCCACCGTGGAACCCGCGCCGCGGGCGTGGGTGTCGGACTGCAGCACGTCCTCGTACAGCGGCCCCAGGTACACCAGGTGCGTGGCGAAGCCGAGGTACTCCTTGGTGATCTGCAACTCCAGCATCAGCGGCGTGCGCGGCATGGCGCCGAACAGCGGATGGAAGGGCTCGCGCGGCTGGAAGTCGATGGGGCCGTTCTTGACCTGCACGATCACGTTCGGGCGGAAGGCGCCGTCGAGGCCGACGAACTCGGTGTACGCCTGCATGGCGCGATCCACCGGCACGCCGTGGGCGTAGACGAAGGCCCGCCACATCACCACGCCGCCGTGCGGCGCCAGCGCATCGGCCAGCAGGTTGGCGCCGTCGGCATGCGAACGGCCGTAGTCCTGCGGGCCGGGCTGCCCTTCCGAATTCGCCTTGACCAGGAAGCCGCCGAAATCCGGAATGCGCGCATAGATCTCATCGGCCTTGTCGCGCCACCAGCGCTGCACGGCCGGGTCGCGCGGGTCGGCGGTCTTCAGCCCACCCAGTTCGATGGGTGCGCTGAAGCGTGCGCTCAGGTACACGCGGATGCCGTAGGGCCGGAACACGTCCGCCAGCGCCGCGGCCTTGTCGAGGTAGGCCGGCGCCAGGCTCTGCGCGTTGGCGTTGACGTTGTTCAGCACCGTGCCGTTGATGCCGATCGAGGCATTGGCGCGCGCGTAGTCGGTGTAACGCGGGTCGCGCCACTCCGGCAGGCTCTGCCAGTCCCACAAGGAGCGGCCCGCATAGCCGCGCTCGACATGGCCGTCCAGGTCGTCCCAATGGTCGAGCACGCGCAACTGGATCCATGGCGACTCGCGCACCTCCAGCGTGTCCAGCAGTGTGCCGGTCTGCAGCAGCCGCAGCAGATGGAACACCCCGTAGAGCACGCCGATGTCCCGGCGCGCGGCCACCAGCAGCACCGCATGCCCATCGATGCGAGTGCGCTTGAGCAGGTAGCCCTCCTCGCCCAGCGATGCGATCTCCTCGCGGAACGGCGCGAGCGCCGGCGACGACTGCGGCGTGCCCAGCACCACCGCGTGATCGCCGGTCGCCGCCGCCTGCAGCGCCGGCGTGCGCCCCAGCAGGCCGGTGAGGCCACGCACCAGTTCGTCGCGTGCCACGCGCTGCGTGGGCGTCCGCTCCGGCGCCACGACCTCGTCCAGGCGCACGCGCTCGTCCGCCGCGCGCGCGGCGCCTTGCGAGGGCACGTAACGCATCCACAGCGCCGCACCATCTTCCGCGCGCACGCTGCTCGCACAGGCCATCAGCCCCATGGCGACGCACGCCATCCAGTGACACCGAATGACATGCGTACGGCGCCCAAGCACCGCCAGCAAACCTTGTAAGCTGACGGCGTGCCCGCGGCGCGGCAGCGTCAAGAAGAGCAAAGGGAACGCGTTTTGGACAAGCCGAAGAAAGCGGTCCGCCGCAAGACCAGCGGGGTGACGATCGACGAGGTCGCCGCCCTGGCCGGGGTCTCGCCGATGACCGTCTCGCGCGCGATCAACCAGGGCAAGGTGCGCGATGCCACCCGCGAGCGCGTGCTGCGCGCGGTGCGCGAACTGGGCTATACGCCCAACCTGGCCGCCAGTTCGCTGGCCGCCGCGCAGCACACGCGCATCGCCCTGATCTACACCAACCCCAGCGGCGCCTACCTGCGCGAGCTGCTGGTCGGCTTGCTGCGCGTCGCGTCCAACGCCGCCATCCAGTTGGTCATCCACTACTGGGAAGACCTCGACCCCGACGCCGAGCGCAAGGCTGCGCGTGCCCTGGGCGGGCGCGTGGATGGCGTCATCCTGCCGCCGCCGTTGTGCGAGTCGCAGGCGGCGGTGACCGAACTGGTCAAGGCCGGCATCCCGGTGGTCGCGATCGCCGCGGGGCGGCTCAGCGACGCGATCTCCTGCGTGCGCATCGACGACTTCCATGCGGGCAAGGAGATGGCCGAGCACCTGATCCGGCAGGGCCACCGGCGCATCGGCTTCATCCGCGGCCGCCAGGACCTCAGCGCCAGCGCGCGGCGCTACGAAGGCTTCGTTACCGCGCTGCAGGAGGCCGGGCTGAAGGTCGCACCCGGCCTGGTCCAGCAGGGGGACTACACCTATCGCTCGGGCCTGGCCGCCGCCGAGAAGCTGCTGTCGCAGCGGCGGCCGCCGACCGCGATCTTCGCCAGCAACGACGACATGGGCGCGGCGGCGATCTCGGTCGCGCACCGGCGCGGCCTGGAAGTGCCGCGCGACCTGTCGGTGGTGGGCTTCGACGACACCTCGGCCGCCACCACCGTCTGGCCGGAACTCACCACCATCCATCAACCGATCGCCTCGATGGCCGATGCCGCCATCGACATCCTGCTGCGCAGCATCCGCCGCAAGCGCGACGACGCACGCGTGTCCAGCGACCACGTGGTCCCGCACCGGCTGGTGATGCGCGGTTCGGTCGCCAGCCCGCCCAAGGGGCGCTAGCGCAGGACGCAGGTTCACGCGCTCGGGCATGCGACGGTGGTCTCCGCTTCGTTCAACGCAGCGAGCGCGACCCGCGACACCGAGAGCGTCATCGTGCCCGCCGTGGTCAACGCCCAGGGGCGGTCCAGCTTGCTCAGATCCGCGCCGGCCGCCGCCAGGCACTTGAGCGGCACGCCCACGCGCGTCCACTGGCCCACCGGCAGCGCCGCCAGCGCCGGCCCGATCGCCACCCGCGCGGTGCAGCCGCTGCCGCAGCCGACCGCCAGCCACGCCTCGCCCTGCGGGGCGGCGTCCACCCGCAGCGTGGTCACCAGCATCAGGTCGCCGTTGCTCTCGCGCTGCAGATCCAGCGGCGTATGCGACTGCAGCGCGACCACCGCCTCGCGCTTGCCCGACCAGGCGAGGCGGCGGCCATCTTCCTGCGCCAGGTGGTCCACGCCGGTGACCTTGAGCAGTGCGCCATCGAGCGATTCCGGCACGCGGGTGACGGTCACGCCCTGTCCGGTGCTGCCTTCCAGGCGCAAGGCCATGCCCGGGCCGGCCGCGCCGCGGGCGAAGAACACCCCGGCCGCGCCTTCGTTGCCGGTGAGGCCGGAGACCTCCGAGAGCTTGGCCAGATTGCCGTTGTCGGCGTAGCGCAGGCCGTAGCCGAAGGCGAACAGCGGGTCGTAGCCCTGCTGCCCCACGTTGTTGGCGTATTGCGTGGCCGTGCGCGGCCAACTGAAGCTCAGCTTGCCCTTGAAGTCGTGCTGCACGCCGCCGTTCGGGCTGCGCAACAGCACGTCGGCGATACCGGCGCCTTCCGAGCCCGGCAGCCACGCCGCCACGAAGGCATCGGCGGCATTGAGTTCGCGGTTGACCCACAGCGGGCGTCCGCTGAGGAACACTGCGACCACGGGAATGCCGTCGGCCTTGAGCCGCTTGATCAACGCCAGGTCGGTGTCGTCGCCCGGCTTGTAGGCCAGGGTCGGCCGATCGCCCTGGAACTCCGCATACGGGTTCTCCCCGAACACCACCACGGCCACGTCCGGCTTGGTGGTGTACGTGCCGTCGACCGCCAGCACGGCCTCGCCGCCGGCGGCCTTGGCCTGCTGCGCGAAGCCCTCGTAGATGGTGTCCGCGTTCGGGAAGTCCTTGCGGGTGGTGCCGGTGCCCTGCCAGTTCAGCGTCCAGCCGCCGGCTTGCTTGCCGACGTCGTTGGCGCCGTCGCCGGCCACCAGGATGCGCTGCTTCGGCGACAGCGGCAGCACGCCGCCCTGGTTCTTCAGCAGCACCAGCGACTCGCGCACCGCCTGCCGCGCCACTGCGCGATGCGCCGGCGCACCGATCAGCGCGAACTGGCCGCCGACCGCGCGCGCCGACGGCTTGCCCGCCTCAAACAGGCCCAGCCGCATCTTGACCCGCAGGATCCGCCGCACCGCATCGTCCAGGCGTTGCGGGGAGATGGTGCCGTTCCTGGCCGCCGCCAGCGTAGTGGTGTAGAAGCCCTTCCAACTGTCCGAGGCCATCGCCATGTCCAGGCCGGCATTGATGGTGGCGGGGCAGTCGGTGGGCGTGCAGCCCTTGACCTGTCCGTGGCCGTTCCAGTCGCCGACCACGAAACCACCGAAGTGCATGCGCCCCTTCAGCGCATCGGTCAGATAGGCCTTGTGGCCGTGCATCTTTTCGCCGTTGACGCTGTTGAACGAGGCCATCGCGGTCTGCGCGCCCGCGGCGATGGCCGGCGGATAGCCGGCGGCATGGATGCGCACCAGCTCGGCTTCGCCGATTTTGGTGTCGCCCTGGTCCCTGCCGTCGGTGGTGCCGCCATCGCCCAGGAAGTGCTTGACCGAGGCGATCACATGGCGGCCATCGAGGAACGCCGGCGTCCCCACCTTGCCCTGCAGCCCCTCGACCATCGCCCCGGCGTAGCTGGCCACCACCTCGGGCGACTCCGAATAGCCCTCGTAGGTCCGCCCCCAGCGGTCGTCCTGCGGCACCGCCACGGTCGGCGCGAAGGTCCACTCCATGCCGGTGGCACGGGTTTCCAGCGCGGTGATTTCGCCGATCCGGCGCAGCAGCGCCGGGTTGCGGGTCGCGCCCAGGCCGATGTTGTGCGGGAACAGCGTCGCGCCGACGATGTTGCTCTGCCCGTGCACAGCATCGATGCCGAACAGCACCGGAATCGCCTTGCCGCCCTGCGACGTGTCCATCGACGCCGCATAGAACGCATCGGCCAGCGCCAGCCATTCGGCCGGCGCGGCATCGTAGCGGCCGCCAGGATCGGAGTTGCCGCCGGCCAGGATCGATCCCAATCGATATGTGCGTACGTCCTCCGGGGTGAGGCTGCCGATATCGCCCTGCACCAGTTGGCCAACCTTTTCCTCCACCGTCATGGTGGCGATCAGGTCGGTGAGGCGCTGTTCCAGCGCGGGATCCTCGGGCAGCGGCCAGCGCACGCTGGGCCAAGGGCTGGCGTCCGCGCGGGCGGGCGCCGCGGCCTGGACGTCGCCCTTGCACACGGCAAGCGCGAGCAGGAGTGCGGCCAGCAGAGCGCCGGTATGGCGTGCGGAATGGGTGTCGGTCACGGTGCTCTCCTTGCCGCCGCGCTCAGCGCAGCAGGTACTGGTTGATCAGGTTCTCGTAGCGCTCCTGGCGGCCGCTGATCTGCCGCGGCTCGCCGCCCTTCGCGCCCAATGCCGCCAACTCGGCGAGGCCGAGCGCGCCACGCGCGAACTGCTCGCCGGCGCCAATGTCGAAGCTGGCATAGCGCTCCTGGCGCCACTGTTCCCAGGGCGAGTCGTTGAGCAGCGCATGGGCCACTTCCAGCCCGCGGGCGAAGGCGTCCATGCCGCCGATGTGGGCAACGAACAGATCCTCCAGGTCGGTGGATTCGCGACGCACCTTGGCGTCGAAGTTCAGGCCGCCCTCCAGCCCGCCCTGGCGCAGCACCACCAGCATGGCGCCGACGGTGTCGTACAGGTCGGTGGGGAACTGGTCGGTATCCCAGCCGTTCTGCGCGTTGCCGCGGTTGGCGTCGATGCTGCCGAGCAGGCCATGGTCGGCCGCGACCTGCAGGTCGTGTTCGAAGGTGTGTCCGGAGAGCGTGGCGTGGTTGGCCTCGATGTTGAGCTTGAAATCCTTGTCCAGGCCGTGCGCCTTCAGGAAGCCCGCCACCGTCGCGCTGTCGAAGTCGTACTGGTGCTTCATCGGCTCCATCGGCTTGGGCTCGATCAGGAAGTTGCCCTTCAGGCCGATGCTGCGGCCGTAGTCGCGCGCCATGGTGAGGAAGCGCGCGAAGTGCTCGAGTTCGCGCTTCATCTGCGTGTTGACCAGCGAGGCGTAGCCTTCGCGGCCGCCCCAGAACACGTAATGCTCGCCGCCCAGCTCCACCGTCGCCTCCAGCGCCGCCTTGACCTGCACGGCAGCGCGCGCCACCACGGCGAAATCGGGATTGGTCGCGGCACCGTTCATGTAGCGCGGATGCGAGAACAGATTGGCCGTGCCCCACAGCAGCTTCATCCCGGTCGCGTCCTGGCGCGCCTTGGCCAGGCCGACCATGTGCTTGAGGTTCTTTTCGTACTGCCCGGCATCGTCGGCATCCGGCGCCAGGTCGACGTCGTGGAAGCACCAGTACGGCACGCCGAGCTTGGTGAAGAACTCGAACGCCGCATCCACTTTGGCCTCGGCGCTGGCCATCGGCGCGCCGACCTCCCAGGGGAAGTGGCGCGTACCCGGGCCGAACGGATCCTGCCCGGCGTTGCAGAAGGTGTGCCAGTAGCAGACCGCGAAGCGCAGATGTTCCTGCATGGTCTTGCCGCCGACGACCTTGTTGGCGTCATAGACCTTGAAGGCCAATGGATTGTCCGAGCCGCGGCCTTCGAAGGGGATGCGACCGATGCCGGGGAAGTATTCCTTGGCGCCGATGAAGGGTTGGGTGTGCATGGTGCGTGGTCCTGTCGTGGTGGGAGGGGGGCGAAACGGAGGATCAGCCGCGCAACAGCGGCGTCAGGGCGTCGAGATGACGCAGGAAACGCGCATAGGCCGCGGCATAGGCCTGGGTGCGCGCCGGATCCGGGCGGGCCGACAGCTGCGGATCCACCGCCACGTGCCGCTGCGCGATGTCGGCGATGGAGGCGGCATCGCCGCGTGCCAGGCCCACGGCCCACAGCGCCTGCAAGGCCGCACCGAAGGCCGCGCCTTCCGGCTGCGTGGGCACGTCCACCGGCAGGCCGAACACATCGGCCACCAGTTGCCGCCACGCGCCGCTGTTGCTGCCGCCGCCGGTCAGCACGATGCGCTCGAAGTGCATGCCGGCACGCACGAAGGCGTCGAAGCCGTACTTCAGGCTGTACGTCGCCCCTTCCATCGCCGCGCGATAGAGATGGGCCGGGGTCATGTTGGCGGTGTCCAGGCCCGCCAGCACGCCCTTGCCCAGCGGCAGGTCCGGCGTGCGCTCGCCATTGAGGAACGGCAGCATCACCAGTCCGTCGGCACCGGGCGCGGTGGCGTGCAGGTGCGCATCGCCGTCACGAGTGCTGAAACCGAAGGCGGCGGCGACCTGCTCGGTCGCCACGGTGCAGTTCATCGTGCAGATCAGCGGCAGCCAGCCGCCGGTGGAGGAACAGAACGCGGCCCACGCGCCGTCCGGGTCGACCACCGGCGTGTCGGAATAGGCGAACAGGGTGCCCGAGGTGCCCAGACTCATCGCCAGGCGACCGGGCACGACGCAGCCGGTGCCGATGGCCGCCATCATGTTGTCGCCGCCGCCGACGGCGACCTTCAGCGTCGCCGGTACGCCAAGCAGGCTGGCCGCGGCCGGGTCGATGTCGAACAGGGCATCGGGTGCGGCCAGGCGCGGCAGGCACTCCGCCAGATCGCGCTGCGGATCGGTGGCGCGCAGCAGCTCGGTCGACCAAGTGCGCGTGCGCACGTCCAGCCAGCCCGTGCCCGACGCGTCGCCGTATTCGCAGAAGCGCTGGCCGGTCAGCACGAAGTTGAGGTAATCGTGCGGCAGCAGAATGGTGGCGAGGCGCGCATAGGCCTCGGGCCGGTGGGTCTTGGTCCACGGCAGCTTGGACGCGGTGTAGCCGGTGAGGATCGGATTGCCCGCCAGTGCGATGGTGCGCGCCGTGCCGCCGACCGCGTTCATGATCTGCACGCACTCGGCCGAGGTGCTGGTGTCGCACCACAGCTTGGCCGGTGCCAGCACCTCGCCTGCCGCATCGACCGGAACGAAGCCGTGCTGCTGGCCCGAGACCGCCAGCGCGCCGAGGCGCGACCGCAGCGAAGGATCGATCGCCCGGAAGCAGGCCTGCATGGCCGCCACCCAGTCCGCCGGCCGCTGTTCACGGCTGCCATCGGCGGCGGCATGCAGATCCAGCGGCGCACTGCTGCTGGCCACGACGCTGCGCCCGACCGGGTCGTAGACCACGACCTTCAGGCTCTGCGTCCCCGCATCGATTCCAGCCACCAATCCCCTATCTTCCACGTCGTCTCACCTTCTAGTTAGCGCTATCATTTTTGAGCGACAGCATGGGCTGCTACGCCACAACAACGCTCCGCGGCCAGACGTCCGGGGCCGCCTTGCAATAGCGTTCGATGAACTCCGCCTGCGAGGGCATCGCCGCGCTGGCCTGCTGCAGCGGCTGCCGGATCCGCGTCAGCAGCGTGCGCAGATCCGCATCGCCCATGGCGGCGGCCAACGGATGCGGCGGCCCGGGCTGGATCCCCTGGCCCATCAACACGCTGGTCCACGAATCCACGCGGAACAGTTCGCCGGGGTCCTGCCAGGCGTGCGCACGTTCGCGCCAGGCGCGCAGCCGAATCGCCAGCGACTCGGGCAGCGCCATCTCGCGGCACGCCTTCCACATCGGTTCGTCGCGCTGGGTCGCGTGGTAGTGCAGGATGATGAAGTCGCGCACGTGCTCCATCTCCTGGCGGCTGACCGTGTTGTACAGCTCCACCAGTGCCGGACTGATGCCGTCGCTCGGAAACAGCTGGATCAGGCGCACCACGGCGCTGATGGTCAGATGGATGCTGGTCGATTCCAGCGGCTCGATGAAGCCACTGGCCAGGCCCAACGCCACCACGTTCTTGTTCCACGCCTGCAACCTGCGCCCGCTGCGGAACGGCACCAGCCACGGGTCGCGCAGCGGCGGACCGTCGACGTCGCGCAGCAGCTTGGCGTGCGCCTCGTCGTCGGACATGTGGCGGCTGGAGAACACCAGCCCGCACCCGACCCGGTGCTGGAGCGCGATATGCCAGCGCCACCCGGCCTCGTGCGCGATGGCACGGGTATACGGCACCGGCGGCGCGACCGCCTCGGTCTGCACCGCCACGGCGCGATCGCTGGGCAACCAGTCGCGCCAGTCTTCGTAGCCGGTGTGCAGCGTCTGCTCGGTCAGCAGGCCACGGAAGCCGGTGCAGTCGATGAACAGGTCGCCCTCGATGACCTGCCCGTCGTCCAGCAGCAGCGACGCGATGGCGCCGTCATGCGCATGCTGCCGAACCTCGCGGATCTGCCCTTCCACCCGGCGCAGGCCGTAGCCTTCGGCCTTCTTGCGCAGGAACTTCGCGTACAGCGCGGCGTCGAAGTGATAGGCGTAGTTGACCTGCGGCTGCGTCTCCAGCGAGAACCGGTCCGCATGCGAGGCCACGCTTTCCAGGCAGAAATCGCCCAGGTCCGACGGCATGCCGCGGCGCAGGCTGTCCAGCCAGAAATGATGGAACGGCGTGGCCCAGGTGCCCTGCCCGATGGTGCCGAACGGATGGATGAAGCGATCGCCGGGGCGACGCCAGTGCTCGAAGGAAATCGAGAGCTTGAAGGTGCCGGCCACCGCGCGCAGGAACTCCTGCTCGTCGATCTGCAGGAAGCGGTGGAACATGCGGATCGGCGGCACGGTCGATTCGCCGACGCCCACGGTGCCGATCTGCTCGGACTCCACCAGGGTGATGTCCAGGCGATCGCGGAACTGGTGCGCCAGCGCGCAGCCGGCCAGCCAGCCTGCGGTGCCGCCGCCGGCGATGACGACCTTGCGGATGCGTCCGTCTGGTGTGGTGGCCAGGGTCAAGGCGATGCTCCCATCAGCGGTTGAGTCGCGCCAGCAACTGCGCACGCACGCGGCGCGCACGCGTTTCGTCGAACGGCGCCAGCTCGCCGCGCGCGGCCTCAGGCAGGTGCTGCGCTGCGCGTTCGCCCGGACCGAACACGTAGTAATCGAAGATCTGCGCCCACGCCTGCTTCTCGCGTGCCGGCAGATCGCGCAGCGCCCACATCGCGTGCTGCAGCGCCGTCAGCGGCGAGGGCAGGAAGGCCGGCGCACTGCGCCACCAGTAGTTCACCAGCACATTGAACGGCTCAAGGCTGCGCACGTGGTGCCACCACATGCTCGGGATGAACAGCGCATCGCCCGGCTCCAGCTCGACGTGCTGCGCGCTGGCGAGGGCATCGCGGAAGCGCGGATGCCGCGTGAAGTCGGGGCGGTCGACATCCACCACGCTGACCACCTGCCCGCCCGGCGTGGGGTCCAGCGGCCCCGGATACAGGTTGTCGATCTGCTCCGGCGGAAACAGGGTGAAGCGGCGCCGGCCCACGGCACAGCAGGCCAGGTTGTCCGGCGTGTCGAAATGGCAGGAGGCGATGACGCGGTTGCCGATCCAGATGCTCGCCGGCGCGTCGATGCCCTGCCCGGCCAGGCCGGCGTCGTTGGCCTGCGCGAACCCCGGCAGCGCCCGCTCGATCGGCAGCGACGCGACATAGTAGGTGGGCGGCCGCGGATCCTCGAAGGTGGCGGCGATCGCGTCCAGCACCTGCGTGAGCGGTCCACGCCGGACCTCGACATTCAACTGGGTGAAATCGGCGTTGTAGAACGGACGGCCCTCGATCCCGGGTTCGCCGAAGGAATACGGAACCGGCACACCCGCATCGAAACCACGCAGGTACGCCAGCGCCTCCTGCGTGGAGCGCAGCCCGGCCTGGACCAGCCCCCAGTCGCGCGCGATGCCGCGCAACACCACCGGCTCCCCGGCCGCCACCAGGTCCTGCACTGGCAGCGCGGTGGGCTGCACGCCCTCCAGTGTCCGCATGGCCCCGCCGTCCGGCATGGTCAGTTCCTGCCCGCCGCGACGGCGGCATCCTGCAATCGCAGGCGTCGCTGCTTTTCGGCGATCAGCCGCCGCATGTTGTGCAGCGACGCCAGCATCAGGAACGCCCCTTCCAGATAGCCGGCGCGGTTGAGCGCAGCCAGCGCGGTGCCGTCCAACTGAGACAGGCGCTCACGGTCGATCGCGTGCAGGCCACTGACGCCGACCCGATGCTGCGCATCGACTTGCACGTCGAGCGTCACCGGCTGGATCAGGCCGTGCGCATCGAGCGCGGCGAACATCTCCGCGCCGAAGGCATGGCCCTCGTGGATGCCGCGCAGCACCGTGGCGATGTGATCGAGATAGGCGGTGTTACCCCCTTGCGGCAGGAACACCGGCTCCCCCTGCATCGCGGTCACCCGCGGATGCTCCATGTCCACGTGCAGGACCGCCTCCTGGCTGAGCACGCCATCGATCCGCTGCTCCTGGAATCCGATCAGGAACGGCCCCTTGGCGGCCGCACCGGGCAGATACGAGGCCGCCCAGCGCCGCTCCTGCAGGAACAGGTTCTCGTGCTGCTCGAACCCCAGCAGCGCCACCGACTGCCACGCGCCTGTCGCCGGGTCCTTGCGCAGGAAGAGCGGATATTCCCGCTGCAGCTCGGCGAACTCGCTCGGATAGGCCGGCACCATGCCCACCGCGTCGCCGAACTCCGGCCCGAAGTCGGTGGCCACGCGCAGGTCGCGGTGCGCGATGTTGTTGAGCATTTCGTAACGCGGCATCGTGTTGCGCACTCCTGGTTGCAGCCTTGCACGGCGCGCCGCCGCGACAGCGGCGGCGTCCGTGGCGACACGCGAAGAGAAGCTCCTCGCCTTCTTCAGAACCTGTAGCGAACACCCAGCATGTAGCGCGGACTCTGGTCGGCCAGCTTCACGATCATCTGCGAGGTACGCGAGCGCCAGCGCACGTCCTCGCCGGTCAGGTTGATCGCTTCCAGGCCGAACGACCAGTTGTCGTTCAACGTGTAGTTCACGCTGAGGTCCCACTGCTCGTAGGGTTCCACATAGTACGGATTGCGGCTGGTGCCCTGGTTGGCCAGGATCAGGTACTGGTCGCGCCAGTTCCAGGCCAGGCGTACCGACCAGCCGTACTTCTCGTACATCAGCACCGCATTGGCGGTGTCGCTCAGGCCGGTGAGCGCGAACTGGTCGATGCCCGGATCGCCGCCGTTGTCGTAGCCCACGTCGCCCTTGACGATGGTGTAGTTGGCGAGGACGCCGAACCCGGTGTCGCCGAAGAAGTACTGCCCGCCGAGTTCCCAGCCGTGCAGCTTGGCCTGGTTCTGGTTGATCGGGCGGTTGACGTTGAACTCGTACAGCGGGTCGTCGGCCTCGCCGTACAGATCGTAGGCCGCTTCGGTCGCCAGCACCTGCGCGCCGCTACCGTTGTAGGCGGCCAGGCCGGCCGGGTTGTTGCGCAGCAGGGCCAGCGCGGTGAACAGCGAGGTATCGTTGGCCGAACAGGCCGCTGCGTTGGCCGGGCCGACCTGGGCGAGACAGGCGCCGCTGGTGAGGAAGGCCAGTGCCGTCCTCGCGTCCGGGCCGGAGGTCGGATCGCGCAGGCCGTACAGATTCTCCTGCACCACGGTGTTGCCGATGAAGTTGTTGACCGACTTGTTCCAGTAGGTCACCGACAGGTAACTGGCGTCGGCGAAGTACCACTCCAGCGCCAGGTCGAGGTTGTCGGACTCCAGCGGCTTCAGCGCCGGGTTCTGCGCGGTGCCGCTGGCCCGCGAGGACGGGTCGATCAGCACCGAGCCGAACGGCTGCTGCGCCCCGGGGCCGGCATAGAGGTTGCCGATCGGCGCGCGCGCGATGCTCTTGCCGAACGAGACGCGGCCCTTCAGCGTGTCGGTGAGGTCGATGCTGAAATCGAGGTTGGGCAGGATATAGCTGTAGGTGGTCTTTTCGCTGAAGGGTTGCTGCGCGTTGGACAGCACCACGCGGAAGTCGTTGTTGGACTGCCACTCGATCGCTTCGGGGGTGGCGATGACCGAGGTCGAGACCACGTCGGTGGTTTCGTAGCGCACGCCCAACCGCGTATTGGTACGCCGACCGGCCAACTCGCCATCCAGTTCCACCTGGAAGTAAGCCGAGCGGGTCTTCTCCTCCACGAAATTGTCGGCGGCGCGTTGCGGGCTCACGCCCAGGCCGACGCCGTACTGGCCGGCTGCCCATTCCGCGAGCCGGCCGGCATCGCCCCGCCATGCGGGCCAACTGGTGCCGCCGTAGTCGTCGAACAGGCCGATGATGTTGACCGGCTGCATCAGGTTCATCAGCCCGCCGGCGGTATCGCGGTCGACATTGGCCACGCCCCAGTCGCCCAGGGTGGAATACGCCTCGGCGGCCTGGATGCGGTGGGTGGTCGACTTGCTGCTGTCCACGCCGAACTGGAAGCGGCCCTGGTCGAAGCTCCACTCGCCGTCCACGCGCGCCTGCTTGATCTGGCTGATCTGGCTCTGCGAGTTGACGCGCAGCACCTGCGTGCCGATCTCGCCCGGCACGAAGCCCGGGTTGACCACGCCGTTGACGTTGGCCGCGGCAGCGGCGTCGCTCGGATACCAGACCTGGGCGCCGATCGGCAGGCCGTTGTTGAAGTTCAACTCCTGCACCCAGGAGCCGCCGCAGTGCGGGCCGGTGGTGCAGTTGTTGGTGCCGGCAATGCTCATGAAGAGAGAACCGCCGCCGGTCAGCGGATCGTTCGGGCGGCTTTCGTTCTTCGAGTCGTGCGCGTCGAAGCTCAGCTTGAGCCGGTCGGTCACGTTCCACACCGCGTTCAGGCCGAGCGAGCCCAGCTTGTACTTCTGCATGCTGCGTTGCTGCTCGAGGCCGAAATCCTTGGTGCCGGCGATTTCGCGGATGTAGGTCGGCACCGCCACCGCGCCGCTGGTGTCGAAGGTCACGTCGGTGTAGTTGCTGTTCTGCAGCCACATGCCCTGCTCGCCACGATTCTCGGTGATCTCGTTGGTCGAGTAGGTGTAGTCCAGGGTCAGGGTCAGGCTGTCGGTGGGCGCGAACTGCAGCACCGCCTGGCCGTTGACGCGCTCGCGTTCGAACTCGGAGAACGCATAGCGCAGATCGTTCGGGCGCGCGTACAGCGCACCGATCTGCGGCGCGTTGACCACGGTCGGGTTGCCGGGCAGCGAGCCGGTCCACGGCTGCACGTTCCAGTAGTTCTCGGTGGCCTGCACCGAGCCGCCCTTGCGCTTCTGGTAGCTCGCGCTGACGCCGACACCGAAGGTCTTGTCCGGATTGCTGTAGCTGAAGATGCCGGACAGTTCCGGGGTCAGGTCGTTGTCGAACGGCTGGCTGCGGTCGGAGACCGCCTTGGCGCCGGCACTGGCGACGATGCCCTGGTGGTCGAACGGACGCGAGGTCAGGATGTTGATGGTGGCGCCGATGCCGCCGCTGGGCACGTTGGCCTGGCTGGTCTTGTAGACCTCGATGCCGTTGATCGCTTCGGCGGCCAACTGGGCGAAGTTGAAGGCGCGGGTGCCGCCGTCGACGCCACCGATGGCGACCTGCCCGGCGGCGCCGAACGCATCGGCGCCCGGCATCTGCCGCCCGTTGAGCGTCACCATGTTGAACTGCGGGCCGAAGCCGCGCGCGGTGACCTGCGCGCCTTCGCCATCGCGCCGCTCGATGGAGATGCCGGTGATGCGCTGCAAGGATTCGGCCAGGTTGGTGTCCGGGAACTTGCCGATGTCCTCGGCACTGATGGCATCCACCACGCCCGCGGAATCGCGCTTGATGTCCATCGCCTGGCTGAGGCTGTTGCGCAGGCCGGTGACCTGGACGGTATCCAGTTGGGTCGGGCTGCTCTGGGCCTGCTGCTGGGCGGGCGGCGCCGGCGTCGCGGCGTCCTGTGCGAAGGCGGGATTGATGACCAGCACGCCGCCGACGAACGTGAACATGGCCCTGGATTTGAACTTCGCCAGCGCCCGGCTCATGGACGAGCCCTCAGGACTGGCAGACGACGAAACATAGAAGCGCTCATGACTCTCCCCTCTGACATGCGATCGATGGATGTACCGCCCCTCCCCCAAAGAGGCACGCACGGGCGATGCCCGTCTTCCACGCCGAACATCGCAGCGCGCTGTGCGGTCGCTGCGACTCAAAACTCCGTTTCAGGATTGCCAGACGACGCGCGATAAAGGCTCCCCCCGAGCCCGACTGCCGCTAATTGATAGCGCTATCATCACGTCACGGCGCAGACTACGCACCCCCGATATCGCTTGTCATCATGCGTCGCAACAAAGGAACGCATTCCTTGAAGAGCACCCCCAAAACGCTGCGTCGAAAAGCGAGCACCATCACCATCGACGACGTGGCGGCGCATGCCGGCGTCTCGCCCATGACCGTCTCGCGCGTCACCCATGGCCATGCCGGCGTGCGCGAGAGCACCCGCGAGCGGGTGATGCGCAGCGTGCGCGCCCTGGACTACCGGCCCAACCCGGCCGCCAGCGCCCTCGCCGCGGCGCAACACCTGTGCATCGCGTTGATCTACACCAATCCCAGCTCCAGCTATCTGCGCGAACTGCTGGTCGGGGCACTGCGCGGATCCACCCGTGCAGCGGCGCAACTGGTGATCGCCACCTGGGATGGCCTGGGTCCGCGGGCACGCCGCGCTGCCGCGCAGACGCTCTGCAACAGCGTGGCGGGGGTGATCCTGCCGCCGCCGCTGTGCGAATCGAAGGCCATCGTCGGCGCCTTCGTCGAGGCCGGCATCCCCGTCGTCGCCATCGCGTCCAGCCGGTTCAGCGACAAGGTCTCCTGCGTGCGCATCGATGACCGCCGCGCCAGCCACGACATGGTGTCGCATCTGATCGCGCACGGGCACACCCGCATCGGCTACATCACCGGCGACCCGAACCAGACCGCCAGCGCGCACCGCTGGCAGGGCTACCGCGATGCCCTGGCGGAGGCGGGCATCGGCTACGACGCCGCGCTGGTGCAAGCCGGCGACTTCACCTATCGCGCCGGACTGGAGGCGGCCGAGCGGCTCTTGGCGCTGCAGCCGCGCCCCAGCGCGATTTTCGCGAGCAACGACGACATGGCCTCGGCGGTGGTATCGGTGGCGCATCGCCGGCGCCTGAAGGTGCCGGAGGATCTGTCGGTGGTGGGGTTCGACGACACGTCGGCATCGACGATGGTGTGGCCGGAGCTGACCACCATCCATCAGCCGGTGGCGGACATGACCGATGCCGCCATCGACCTCCTGTTACGCGAGATCCGGCAGGCCGCCGGGGCGGAGCGCGCCAGCGTCAATCACGTGGTACCGCACCGCTTGATCACACGCGATTCGGTGTCGCGGCCGCTGTTGGATCGCTAGCGTCATTGGATGCGGGCTGGAGGACGGCGCACGGCCGCTGCGTCCCACGCATTGCGCACAAGCGCACCGCCGTGCAGCGCATTTGCTGTTGCTGTTGCTTCGGCTGTTGCTGTTGCTTCGGCCGTTGCCGTTGCCCCGGCTGCCGCTGTTGCTTTGGCTTTGGCTTTGGCTGTTGCTGTCGCTTTTGACTTACCGGGTTCCCTTCCGAAGCGGCGAATCAGGCGGGAAAAACCCGAAGGGCGGCGTACATGGATGTACGCCGTCCGCGGCAGGGGCAGGATGCCCCTTCCGCGGATCCCGTCTGGTTCGCGGACCCGGAGCGCGCAGCGCGGAGGGCGCGTAGGCAGGGCGCGCTTTCTTTTGGTTACCTTTTCTTTGCGCGAGCAAAGAAAAGTAACTCGCCCGCAAGGGCGAAAGCCTTTAAAGCTTTTGCTGTTGCTACTGCTGTTGATTCAAGTTTGTCTGTCGGACGAGAAGATCTGTAGGAGCGGCTTCAGCCGCGACAGCGAGAGTCCATTGTGCCTGTCGCGGCTGAAGCCGCTCCTACAATTCAGCCATGGCGGCAGCATCTTCAAGAGCAAAGCTTTCGCCTTGCGGCGAGTCACTTTCTTTGCTTGTGCAAAGAAAAGTAACCAAAAGAAAGCACACCCTGCCTCGCGCCCTCCGCGCTAACGCGCTCCGGGTCCGCGTCCAGCCCGGGGATTCGCGGAAGGGGCATCCTGCCCCTGCCGCGAACGGCGCACGTCCTTGTGCGCCGCCCCTTCGGGGTTTTTCCCCGGGCTGGCCGCCGCTTCGGAAAGGAACCCGGCAAGTCAAAAGCGACAGCAACAGCCAAAGCCAAAGCAACAGCCGGAGCAACGGCGACGGCATGGGTCGTCTTGCCCGGTTTCGGAACCAGGCCATCACGCGACAAGACTGCTCGCACCGACCATGCGTCGTCAGCACGCACATCACTGCCAACCACTTCATCGGTCGAGCAGTCGGCCGAGATGGCGGCACCAGCGCACGCCATCCGCCTCGCAACTGCGCTACCTTGCACCCAAGGCGCGCCTCGCGCCCATGCCGCCACCGGAGATGCCCATGCCCCTGCTCCATCGGTCCCCAGCCGCGCTAGCGCACAACGGCCGCCACCGTGCCTGGCGCATCGGCCTGGCCCTGCTGTGCGCCCTGATCGCCGCGCCGAGCATGGCCGCCGACAGCGCCGCCGTGCCCGCCTTGCAGCGCGCGCAGCAACTGATCCTGGTGCTGGCGCCGGACTGGGACAGCCCGCAGGGGCAGCTGCAGGCGTTCGAGCGCGACGCGCAGGGGTGGCGCGCGCATGGCAAGGCCTTCGACGTGAGCCTCGGCCGCCACGGCAGCGCCTGGGGCCTGGGCCTGCATCCGGCACAAGACGACGGCCCGCAGAAACGCGAAGGCGACGGCCGCAGCCCGGCGGGCGTGTTCACCATCGGCGAGGCCTTCGGCTATGCGCCGCGCATCGACAGCGCCATGCCCTACCAGGCAATGCAGGAGAGCAACTACTGCATCGACGTGCCCACCTCGCCGCTGTACAACCGCATCGTCGATGCCAAGGAGGTCGGCAGCGCCGCGGTGGCCGGGTCCACCGAGCCGATGCGCCTGGACCTGCGCCACGCCGGCGACACGCGCTACCGCGAGGGCTTCGTCATCCAGCACAACGCGCAGGGCTCGCCGGGGGCCGGCAGCTGCATCTTCGCCCACCTGTGGCGTGCGCCGGGCGCGCCCACCGCCGGCTGCACCGCGATGCAGCCGGCCGACATGCAGGGGCTGCTGGCATGGCTGCGGCCGTCGGCCGCGCCGCTGTTCGTGCTGCTGCCCCGCGACGCCTACCGGCGCCTGCAGGCCGACTGGGCGCTGCCGGCCGTGGAGCCGGCATCGTGAGCCAGGCGCCCGCGCCCGGGCTGGTCCGTGCGGTCAGCCGCTGGCAGATCGTCGGGCTGTCGATCAACGACGTGATCGGCAGCGGCATCTACCTGCTGCCGGCGGCCACCGCCGCCCTGCTCGGGCCGCTGAGCCTGTGGGCGGTGCTGCTGGCCGGCGTCGCGGTGGCCCTGCTGGTACTGTGCTACGCGCAGGCGGCCAGCTACTTCGACGAGCCCGGCGGCAGCTATCTGTATGCGCGCGAGGCGTTCGGCCGCTTCGCCGGTTTCGAGATCGGCTGGATGATCTGGCTGACCCGGATCAGTTCGGCGGCGGCGCTGAGCAACGGCCTGGCCGATGCGGTGGTGCGCTTCTGGCCGGCCGCAGCCGGTGGCGGCGCACGCCTGAGCATCGTGGTCGGCTCGCTCGGCCTGCTCACCGCGATCAACGTGATCGGCGTGAAGTCGGCCGCGCGCACCGGCGTGGCGCTGGTGATCGGCAAGCTGGTGCCGCTGCTGCTGTTCGTGGCCATCGGCGTGTTCTACGTGGACTGGTCGTGGGCGTTCTCGGGCAAGACCCCGGACCCGCGCGATGTCGGCAACCTCGGCGAAGCGGCCTTGCTGCTGCTGTTCGCCTACGCCGGGTTCGAGAACATCCCGGCCGCTGCCGGCGAATACCGCAATCCGCGCCGCGACGTGCCGTTCGCGCTGATCACCATGATCGTCACCGTCACCCTGATCTATGCCGCGGTGCAGGTGGTGGCGCAGGGCACGCTGCCCAACGTGGCGCAATCGGCGACGCCGCTGGCCGACGCCGCCAGCGGCTTCGGCGGCGAGGCGCTGGCGCTGATTCTGACCGTTGGCGCCACCATCTCCATCCTCGGCACCACCAGCAACACGGTGATGCTGGGGCCGCGCTTCCTGTTCGCGCTGGCCAAGGACGGCTATGGCCCGGCGTTCCTGGCACGGGTACATCCGCGCTTCCGCACGCCGGCCGCGGCGATCCTGCTGCAGGGCGTGCTGTCGCTGGCGCTGGCCCTGTCCGGCTCGTTCGTACAACTCGCACTGCTGTCGATGGTCACCCGCCTGTTCGCCTACATCGGCACCGCCGCGGCGGTGCTGGTGCTGGCACGGCGCTACCGCGACCGGCCCGGTGCGCTGCGGCTGCCGGGCGGGCCGCTGATTCCGCTGGCGGCGCTGTTGCTGGCGCTGGCGCTGCTGCTCAGCGCCAGTTGGCAGAACCTGGCCGCCGCGGGCGTGGCGTTGCTGGTCGGCGCGCTGTTCTATCGCTTCCCGCGCAAGGACGCGGCCTGAACGCCTTCACGCCGCCTTGCGCGCAGGTCACGCGCGGATAACTCCAGCCCCCGGAGGCTGGACGCCCGACAGCAAGGGCCGCCCGCCATGAAACGACGCCGCGTCTACAGTGCCCCGGATCTGCCCACCGCCACCCGTGCGCTGCAGGCCGCGCGCAGCGCCGGTGTCGACAACGACAACCTGTCGCTGGTCGCCCGCGGCGACATCGAACTGGAAGCCATCCCCGACGACCGCAAGGAAGGCAAGACCGACACCGTGCCGGCCGCCGCGCGCGGCGCCCTGGGTGGCGGCGCGGCGGGCCTGCTGGCCGGGCTGGCGGCGATCGCGGTACCGCCACTGGGCATCACCCTGGCCGGCGCCGGCGTGATGGCCATTGCCGGCGCGCTGGTCGGCAGCTGGTCCTCGGCCCTGGTCGGGTCGACTGTGCCGGACCCGGTGCGGCGCAACTTCGAAGAGGAAATCGAGGCCGGCCGCATCCTGGTGGTGATCGAAGGCGAGCCGGAGCAACTGGACGCCGCCGATGCCCCGCTGCGCGCGGCCGGCACCACGGCCTTGCCGTACGAAGCGGCGGCAGCCGCGCACTGACGCGGCGCCACGGAGCGAACGCCACATCGGCTTGCGGCCGATCTCGCGCGCGAGGCGCGGCGCTCGATGGTCTGCGTAGCCTGGAGACCGACCACGACGGCGCCGCAACCGGCGCGCGCTGGCCATCAGGCGGTCGTCGACGCCCGCATGCGCACGAGCAGCCCAGCGGCGTACACCAGCCCATAGGCGATCAACGCCGCGGCGATGCTCATGGTCAGCGGGCTGGCGTTCTGCAGGGTCTGCGCACTCCCGCCGGAGAAGGCGCCGCTGGCCCAGCGCCAAGCCAGGCGCCCCAGCAACAGCACGCTCAGCGCGGCGCCGATCCAGGGATTGGGCGTATACCAGCGCGCGCCGTCCTGCACCTCGATGCGGGTGTGGTGCAGGGCGAAGGCGCCCAGCGCGGCACCGCCCACGGCACCCAGCGCCATGCCCAGGCGCACGGCGGGCAATTGCGCAGCCAGCCAAGTCAGCAGGACCGCGACCAGCAGCAGGAACCCGAGCCGCACGCCGGTGCGCCGCGGTTGCCAGGGCTGGCGGCCGAAGTAGCGGCGGATCCGCCGGTAATACAACCAGCCGACGCCGGCCGTGGCCAGGTACGGGGTCAGCAAGGCGATGCCGTTGGCGGCCATGGGGTCTGCCGGAAAGCGAGGGTGTAGCGGCGGATCGTAAGCCACCGTGCGCGCGGGCGCAGCCTGCCAGAAGGCATGAATGTTTCATACCGCGATCACGCCGCGCAGGGACAGGATTAACGAGCGCCTGACTAGCGTGGAGCGTATTCACCGCAACGGAGACCCACGATGAGCGTTCCGTATCAGATTCCCGGCCGCGCCCCCAACGACGAGGACCGCAGCAGCGTCTCGCAGTACTGGCGCGATCGCTTCGCGGACGAGCCCTACTACAGCGAAGGCGAGCGCTTCGAAGACTACGAGCCCGCCTACCACGCCGGCCACGAGGCGCGCATCCGCGACTTCAACCGCGCCTACGAGCAGGTGGAAGCGGAGCTGCACCGCGACTGGGACAACAACAAAGGCTCGCAGACCCTGAGCTGGAGCAAGGCCCGCCACGCGGTGCGCCGCGCCTGGGAGCGGGCCGGCAACGGCGACTGAGGCGGACGCGCCACATCCCCGATCGTAGGAGCGGCTTCAGCCGCGACGGGCTTTACCGAGCAAGCGCGTCGCGGCTGAAGCCGCTCGTACGAGGGCAGCACGGCGTTGTTCCTAATAGCACTACGCGCCCGACGAAACCGACGCATCGCCAGGCACACGCCCATGCCGCTCACCCGGCAGCGGCGCAACCGCCACTGCCGGGTGCGTGCTTCAACTCTCCAGCGGCTGCAACTTCAGCAAGCGCCCGCCGGCGCCGTCTTCCAGCAGCCACAGCGCGCCGTCCGGGCCCTGCTCCACTTCGCGGATGCGCTTGCCCATGTCGTAGCGCGCCGCTTCGCGCGCGGTCTCGCCGTTGAACTCGATCCGCACCAGCGACTGCGAGGACAGGCCGCCGATGAAGCCGTTGCCGCGCCACTGCGGGAAGCGGCTGCCGTTGTAGATGACGAAGCCGGCCGGCGAGATCACCGGCGTCCAGCTCACCTTGGGCGCGGCGAATTCCGGCCGCGTGCTGTGGTCGGGGATCGGACGGCCATCGTAATGATCGCCATTGGACACGATCGGGTAGCCGTAGTTGGCGCCGCGCTGGATCAGGTTGAGTTCGTCGCCGCCGGCCGGGCCCATTTCGTGTTCCCACAGCCGGCCGTTGGCGTCGAAGGCCAGGCCGAGCACGTTGCGGTGGCCGAGCGACCAGACCTGCGCGGCGACGCCGCCGCGGTTGGAGAATGGGTTGTCGGCCGGCACGCTGCCGTCGTCGTTGAGGCGCACGATCTTGCCCAGGTTGCCGCTCATGTCCTGCGCCGGGTCGAACTTCTGCCGCTCGCTCGAACTGATCCACAGCTTGCCGTCCGGGCCGAACGCCAGCCGGTGGCCGAAGTGGCCGTTGCCGGACACCTTGGGCTGCTGCCGCCAGATCACCTGCTGCTGCGACAAGGTGCCGCCGCCGTTGTTGTCGAGCGTGAGCTTGGCGCGCATCACCGCGCCACCGCGCGTGTCGCCGCTGCCGGGTTCGGCGTAGCTCAGGTAGACCCAGCCGTTCTTGGCGAAGCCCGGATGCGGCAGCACATCGCCCAGGCCGCCCTGGCCGCCGTAGGCCACCGCCGGGACGCCGGTCACCGCGCCGGTGTGGCCGCTGACCGGGTCGATGCGCTTGAGCGTGCCGCCCTTCTCGCTGACCAGCGCGGTGCCATCGGGCAGGAAACTCATTGCCCAGGGTTCGTTGAAGGTGGCGACCGGCGTCGCCGAGAACGGCCAGTCGCCGCGCCGCTCGGCCGCTTTGTCGGCGGGCGCGGCGTGTGCCGCGGACATCGCCAGGCCAATGGCCAGCGCGCAAGCCAAACCCAGGGGAGTACGTTGCATGACGTGCACCTATCGGTTGGGGTCGAATCCCGAACCTAGCAGACCCCATGTGCACGGCAAGCATGCCGCGGCCAGGGCGTGGCCGCGGTCACGTCACGGCGACGGGTCCGGTAGACACGTCGCCTATTCAAGAACGTCGCCGCGGCGGCGGCAGGCCCTGCCGCGACGCCGCGACGCCGCAATCAGCCCTGCGGCAGCAGCTCGAAGGCCACGGGCTCGCCGCTGGCCGAGGACGCGCACACCCACAGGTCGAACATGCCCGGCTCGGCCGTGCACTGTCCGTCGCGGCCGGTGAAGGCCAGCGCGTGGCGGTCGAGGGTGAAGCTGACCTCCATGCCCTCGCCCGCCGCCAGCCGCACCTTGCGGAACGCCTTCAGCTCGCGCACCGGGCGCACCCGGCTGGCGACACGGTCGTGGATGTACAGCTGCACCACTTCCTCGCCCTCGCGCTCGCCGACGTTGTCGATGCGCGTGGTCACGGTCAGGGTGTCGTCCCAACCGACCTGGGTGCGGTCGAGTTGCGGCGCGCCGTAGGCGAACTGGGTGTAGCTGAGGCCATGGCCGAACGGATACAGCGGCGCGTTCGGCACCTCGCGCCAGCGCGATTTGAACTCGCTCATCGTCGGCAATTCCGGCCGGCCGGTGCGCGGGTGGTTGTAGAAGTACGGCTGCTGCCCGGCATCGAGCGGGAAGCTCACCGGCAAGCGCGCGGACGGGTTGTAGTCGCCGAACAGCACGTCGGCCACCGCCGGGCCGGTCTGCGTGCCCAGGTACCAGGTCACCGCGATCGCCGCGGCGTCGCGCACCGCGCCCTGCAGCGCCAGCGCGCGGCCGTTGCGCAGCAGCACCACCAGCGGCGTGCCGGTGGCGGCCACCGCTTCGGCCAGCGCCTGCTGCGCCGGCGGCAGCACGATCTGCGTGCGCGACTGCGCCTCGCCGCTGTAGCGCTGCGGCTCGCCCAGCGCCAGCACCACCACGTCGGCGGCGCGCGCGGCGGCCACCGCCGCCTCGATGCCGCCGTCCAGCGGCGCTTCCAGCGCGCAACCGGGCACCACGGTCAGCGCCTGCGCGTCGTCCAGCGCGGCGCGTACGCCGGCCTCGAGGGTCACGTAGCGGCTCTTGTCGCCGAACAGGGTCCAGCAGCCCTCGATGTTGTCGCGGTCCTGCACGAACGGGCCGATCAGCGCGATCTTCTGTCCCTGCTTGCGCAGCGGCAGCACCGGGCCGTCGTTCTTCAGCAGCACGATCGAGCGCCGCGCCGCGTCGCGCGCCAGCGCATCGTGCGCGGCGATGTGCGACTGGTCGGCCTCGCGCGCCGGGTCCAGCGAGCGGTACGGATCGTCCAGCAGGCCGATCGCTTCCTTCAGTTCCAGCACGCGGCGCACCGACGCGTCCAGCAGCGCCATCGGCACCTCGCCGTCCTCCACCAGCGATGGCAGGTGCGCGGCGTAGAAGCCGCTCTGCATGCTCATGTCCATGCCGGCCAGGAACGCCTTCTTGGTCGCGTCGCGCTCGTCGGCGGCATAGCCGTGCGCGATCAGCTCCATGTCGGCGGTGTAGTCGGAGATCACCACGCCGGGGAACTTCCATTCGCCGCGCAGGATCTCGGTCAGCAACTCGTGGTTGGCGCTGGCCGGCACGCCGTTGATGTCGTTGAAGGAGGTCATCACGCTCAGCGCGCCGGCGCCGAGGGCGGCCTGGAACGGCGGCAGGTGCACGTCGCGCAGGGTCTGCGGGGCGATGTCGACGCTGGCGTACTCCATGCCGGCGGCGACCGCGCCATAGGCGGCGAAGTGCTTGGGCGTGGCCAGCAGCGCATCGTCGGCGCGCAGGTCCGGCCCGTGGAAGCCGCGCACGCGTGCGGCGGCGAAGGCGCAGCCCAGCACCACGTCTTCGCCGGCGCCCTCGGCGCCGCGGCCCCAGCGCTGGTCGCGGGCGATGTCCACCGCCGGCGCATAGGTCCAATGGATGCCGGCGGCGGTGGCCTCGACCGCGGTGGCGCGCGCGGTGCGCTCGGCCAGGTCCGGCTCGAAGCTGGCGGCCTCGCCCAGCGGGATCGGGAACACCGTGCGCATGCCATGGATCACGTCCGCGGCCAGGATCACCGGGATGCCCAGCCGGCTCTCCTCCAGCGCCACCTGCTGGATGCGCCGTCCCAGCTCCGCGCCGACGCCGTTGAACAGCGAGCCGACCCGGCCGGCGCGCACCTGCTGCAGCACCTCGTCGGCATTGCGGACGTTGGCTTCCGGATTCACGTCCGGGGCGAACGGGCGCACCATGTCGGCGAAGACGCCGAGCTGGCCGACCTTCTCCTCGACGGTCATGCGGGCGATGAGCGATTCGATACGATCCGAAGCCATGGGGTCCTTTGAGAAAACGTTTACATAGCCGCCAATTCTAGCTCTGCGGCCAGTCGATGGGGCAAGTTCCGGCGCCGGAATCGCCTATTCATAAAACTGTCTACCGACCGGGTGCGCCCCGGCCGCCGCGCACCATACGCCTGCGGACGGATGCCGCATAGGGCGAGCAACGGGATGGCACGGCCGAGATGCCCCGCCTCACAAGGGCCGCATCGCGGCCGCCGGCCACAGGCACGGCGGCGCCCGCGGCGGCTCAGGAGCTGAAGTAGGCCTCGGCGATGGCGTTGTGCAGGTGGCCGAGGTGGGTCTGGATCTCGTCCATGAACCCGGCCGGGTTGTGCGCGGCCAGGTAGGCCGGGTCGGCATTGCGCACCAGCCCGCTGATCCGCATCAGCGCGCGCTCCACCGGCGGCCGCGGCGGCATGGTCGGCAGGATGTGCTGGGCGCGGACCAGGCAGAACTGCACGCTGCGCGGGAAATCGTTGTTCTGCAGCAGGAAGCGCAGCGCCTGCTCGCCGGTGACGCGCTGCCGCACGTGGCGGCGGTACATCTGGTAGGCGGCCTGGGCGCGCAGCACGCTCATCCACTGCATGGCCTGGTAGGCCTCGCGGTCGTCGGCCTGGCGCGGGGTGATCAGGCCCGAGGCGCCGGCATCGATGATGCGCGTGGTCATGTCGGCCTGCTCGATCGCCGTGCCCAGGCGCAGGAACTGGAAGCCGATGTCGCGGCTGACGTTGGCGGTCAGCAGCCCGGACACCTTCAGGCAGGCATCGGTGACATGGGACAGGAACTCCATGCGGTAGCGGCGGCCGACGCTGCGCTCGCCGTTGGCGTCGATGTGCAGGTGCAGGTCGTTGACCGCTTCCCAGATCTCCTGCGGCAGCGTGTCGCGGATGCTGCGCAGCAGTTCGCGGGCGTAGCGCACCGAGCTGCGCAGCGAGGACGGATTGCGCTCGTCCAGCAGCAGGAAGCGCACCACGTCGGCATCGCCGACGTCGTCGCCGGCATTGGGGAACCACAGCGCGAAGATCTCACCGGCGCCGACCGTGTCGATCATCGGCCGCCAGGCGAAACGCACCGAGCGCGGCAGGTCCAGCTGCAGCAGGCTGCCCACTCCGACCAGCCGCGCGGTGGTCTCGGCGCGGCGCACGTAGCGGCTGAACCAGTAGAGGTTGTCGGCGACGCGCGAGAGCATCAGTCCAGCTCCTCGTCCAGGTCCACCACCCAGGTGTCCTTGGCGCCGCCGCCCTGCGAGGAATTGACCACCAGCGAGCCCTCCTCCATCGCCACCCGGGTCAGCCCGCCGGTGGTCACGTAGACGTCCTCGCGGGAGAGGATGAACGGGCGCAGGTCCAGGTGCCGCGGCGCCGGCCCGGCCTCGGTCACGATCGGCGCGGTGGACAGGCCCAGGGTCGGCTGCGCCATGTAGTTGCGCGGGTCGGCCAGGATCAGCTTGCGGAACTGCTCGCGCTGACGGGTGGTCGAGCGCGGGCCGATCAGCATGCCATAGCCGCCGGACTCGTTGGCCGGCTTCACCACCAGCTCGTCCAGGTGCTCGAGCACGTACTGGCGGTCCTTGTCGTCGTGGCACAGGTAGCTGGGCACGTTGGGCAGGATCGGCTCCTCGTCCAGGTAGTAGCGGATCATCTTCGGCACGTAGGCGAACACCACCTTGTCGTCGGCCACGCCGGCGCCCGGCGCGTTGGCCAGCGCCACCTTGCCGGCGCGCCAGCTGCGGATCAGCCCGGCCACGCCCAGCACCGAATCGGCGCGGAACGCCTCCGGGTCCAGGAACAGGTCGTCGACCCGGCGGTAGATCACGTCGACCCGGCGCGGCCCGTACACGGTGCGCATGTAGGTGCAGTCGTCGTCGGCCACGAACAGGTCGTCGCCCTCGACCAGTTCGATGCCCATCGCCTGCGCCAGGTAGGCGTGCTCGAAGTAGGCGCTGTTGAAGATGCCCGGGGTCAGCAATGCGATCACCGGCTGGTCGCCGGGGCGCGGCGACAGCGCCGCCAGGGTGTCGTAGAGCTGCGCCGGGTAGTCGTCCACCGGCAGGATCGCGCTGGTCTCGAACAGCTCCGGGAACACCCGCTTGGCGACCATGCGGTTCTCGAGCATGTACGACACGCCGCTGGGGATGCGCAGGTTGTCCTCCAGCGCGTACAGGGTGCCGTCGGCGTCGCGCACCAGGTCCGAGCCGCATACGTGCGCCCACACGCCCAGTGCCGGGGTGATGCCCACGCATTGCGGGCGGAAGTTGACCGAGTGCTCCAGCAGCATCGCCGGGAACACCTTGTCCTTGACGATGCGCTGGGCGCCGTAGATGTCGCCGATGAACAGGTTGAGCGCGCGCATGCGCTGCTTCAGCCCGGCCTCGGTGCGCTGCCATTCGTGCAGCGGGATCACCCGCGGGATCAGGTCGAACGGCAGCGTGCGGTCGACGTTGCGGCCGTCGGAGTAGACGGTGAAGGTGATGCCCATGACCCGCGCGGCGACATCGGCGGCGAGCTGGCGTTCGGACAATTCGCGTCCACTGAGGCTGGACAGGTACTCGATGACCCGGCGCGCGGCCGGACGTGGCTGCCCATCGGACTGGATCAGCTCGTCGAAGGTGGCCGTGCGGTACTTGCTCCAGTCCATCGCGCCCCTTGTTGCTGTGGGCCGGCGGCGAAAGGCGCCGGCATGTTGTCCCGCAACATGCCCGCAGTCGTGACGGCCGTCAAGCCGCCGGCGGCGGGACGGTCTCCGGGGCGCGGCGGATGCGCGCGCTGTCCATGAACATGGCGTCGCTGGAGGCCTGGAACACGCGCAGGTCGAAGTTGGGCAGGATCGCCAGCAGGTGGTCGAACAGGTCCGCCTGGATCTGCTCGTACATCGCCCAGCGGGTGTCGTTGGCGAAGCAGTACACCTCCAGCGGCAGGCCGTTGGCGCCCGGCTCCAGTTGCCGCACCAGCAGGGTCATGTCCTGGCGCACGTGCGGGCTGGCGCGCAGGTAGTGCTCGACGTAGGCGCGGAAGGTGCCGAGGTTGGTGATCCGGCGGCCGTTGATCGGCGCCACCCCGCGCTCGGCCAGCGCGCCGTTCCAGGCGTCGAGCTCGGTGCGCTTGCGGTCGATGTACTCGCGCAGCACGGTCAACTGCCGCATCTGCTCGATCTCGGCGGCGTCGAGGAAGCGCACGCTGTGCTGGTCCAGGTACAGCGCGCGCTTGATCCGGCGCCCGCCGGCCTCGCTCATCCCGCGCCAGTTCTTGAACGAGTCGCTGATCAATTTCTTGGTCGGGATGGTGGTGATGGTCTTGTCCCAGTTCTGGACCTTGACCGTGTGCAGCGCAATGTCGATCACGTCGCCGTCGGCGTTCTGCTGCGGCATCTCGATCCAGTCGCCGACGCGGACCATGTCGTTGGAACTGATGGTGACGCTGGCCACCAGCGACAGCAGGGTGTCCTGGAACACCAGGATCAGCACCGCCATCATCGCGCCCACGCCCGACAGCAGGATCACCGGCGACTTGTCCACCAGCACCGACACCATCAGCACCGCCGCGACCACGCCCAGCACGATCTTGAGCAACTGCATGTAGCCCTTGATCGGCTTGTTGTGCGCGTCCGGGCGCCGCTCGTACACGTGGTTGAGCAGGTCCAGCACGCGCGACAAGGCCAATGCCACGGTCAGCACGATGAAGGCGGCGCAGACGTTGCGCACCACGCTGACCATCGCCGCCGGCAGATGCGGCACCGCGCCGATGCCCAACGACAGCACCAGGGCCGGGATCACGTTGGCCAGGCGCGGGATCACGCTCAGCTTCACTTCCTTGTCGCTGAGCACGGTGGCGCGCAGTGCCCGCCGCAGCCCGCGCAGCAGGATCCGCTTGGTCACCCAGTTGGCCAGCCACGCCGCCAGCAGCAGCGCCACGATCACCATCGCGTCGTAGGCCCAGGGATACGGCGCCAGGGTGTGCTGCAGGTCGGCGAAGAACGCCGCGCCAGGCAGCGCCGCCGAGGCGCTGGCGAACGGCAGCAACGCCTGCACGCTCATGCGCGGCTGCGCTCGATGATGACCCCCACCGCCTGCGCCCCGCGCACCGCGCCTGGCTTGCTCAGCTTCAGCCGCAACCAGCGCACGTCGAATTCCTGCAGCACCGCTTCCGCGCAGCGCTCGGCCAGCGTCTCCACCAGCCCGTAGCCGGACTGCTCGACCAGTTCCACCAGGCGCTTGCTCACCGCCTTGTAGTTGAGCGTATCGGCGATGTCGTCGCTGGCCGCGGGCTTGCGGTTGTCGAAGCCCATTTCCAGATCGAAGCGCAGCGTCTGCCGGATCCGCCGCTCCCAATCGTAGATGCCGATCAGCGCGTCGATTTCCAGACCTTCGATGAAGACTTTATCCATGAGGAGCCGGGATTGGGGAATGGGGATTCGGGAATGGTAAGAGCAAAGGCAAAAGCTGATGCAACCGCGGAGCCGCTTTACGAATCCCCAATCCCGACTCCCGACTCCCGCGTTGCCGCCGCCAACGGCGGCAACGTCGCCATGTCCCAGCGCGGCGTCACCTGCACCGCGGACGCGGCATCGTGCAACCCGGCCTGCAGGCGCAGGGCGCCGGCGAAGGCGATCATCGCGCCGTTGTCGGTGCACAGCGCCGGGCGCGGGAAGCAGGCGCGGCCGCCGCGCGCCTGCGCCATCGCCTGCAGCTTGGCGCGCAGGCGCAGGTTGGCGCCGACGCCGCCGGCGACCACGATGGTGTCGCTGCCGGCCGCCTCCAGCGCGCGCTCGCACTTGATCGCCAGCGTGTCCACCACCGCGTCCTCGAAACCGCGGGCGATGTCGGCGCGCACCGTCTCGGACTGGTCGCTGTCGCGCCAGGCCAGCAGCACCTGGGTCTTGAGCCCGGAAAAGCTGAAGTCCAGGCCGGGCCGGTCGGTCATCGGCCGGGCGAAGCGGAACCGCCCCGAGGTGCCCTGCGTGGCCAGCGCCGCCAGCTGCGGGCCGCCCGGATACGGCAGGCCCATCAGCTTGGCGGTCTTGTCGAAGGCCTCGCCGGCGGCGTCGTCCAGGGTCTCGCCGAGCAGGCGGTAACGGCCGATGGCCTCCACCGCGATCAGCTGGGTGTGGCCGCCGGACACCAGCAGCGCCACGAACGGCGGCGCCGGCGCCCCGTGCACCGGGTCCGGATCCTCCATCAGCGGCGCCAGCAGGTGGCCTTCCATGTGGTGCACGCCGATCGCCGGCACGTCCAGCGCCCAGGCCAGGGCCCGGGCCACGCCGGCACCGACCAGCAGCGCGCCGACCAGGCCCGGCCCGGCGGTGTAGGCCACCCCGTCCAGGTCGCGCACCTGCAGGCCGGCCTCGGCCAGGGTCTGGCGGATCAGCGGCAGCAGCTTGCGCACGTGGTCGCGGCTGGCCAGCTCCGGCACCACCCCGCCGTACTCGGCGTGCAGGGCGATCTGGCTGTACAGCGCGTGCGCGCGCAGCGCGGCCGCGCCGGAGCGCGTGGTGTCGTAGACGGCGACGCCGGTTTCGTCGCAACTGGATTCGATGCCGAGAACGTTCATGGGTGCATTGTGGGGCCGAATCGGCGGCAGGCCAAACGCGGCGCTTGCAGCCGCGAAATCTGCCGCTATAATGTGCGGCTCGCCGGGCCTGACCCGGTCACCATTGTGTCCCGGAGATTCCATGCCCAGCGTTAAAGTCCGCGAGAACGAGCCCTTCGAGTTTGCGCTCCGTCGCTTCAAGCGCACCTGCGAAAAGGCCGGCGTGCTGGCCGAAACCCGCAAGCGCGAGTTCTACGAAAAGCCGACCCAGGAACGCAAGCGCAAGGCCGCTGCCGCGGTGAAGCGCCAGCTGCGTCGCACCTCGCGCGACGTCACCAAGCGCCAGCGTCTGTACTGAGGATCGCGGCCTGCGGTAGCGGGATGTGCCGGTTTCGGCACCCGCTACGGTAAGCCCACGAAGCCGGCACGCGCAAGCGTCGCCGGCTTTTTGTGCATCTGCTGCTTGGACCAGGCGATCCGCCCGCGCGGAGTATCGGCCCCGTCCCTGATCCCTCGGCACCCGCGTGCCGCCTCGTCCGCACGGCCTGCGCCAGCGCGCTTGCCTAGAATGCCCTTCCCCCCTTTTCTCTTCCCTGTGGAGTCCCTCATGACCCTCAAGCAGCAGCTCACCGACGACATGAAGGCCGCGATGAAGTCCGGCGACAAGCACAGCCTGGGCGTGATCCGGCTGATCAACGCCGCGATCAAGCAGAAGGAAGTGGACGAGCGCGTGGAGATGGACGACGCCGCGGTGATCGCGGTGATGGACAAGATGGTCAAGCAGCGCAAGGACTCGGTAAGCCAGTACGAGGCCGCCGGCCGCGACGACCTGGCCCAGGTGGAGCGCGAGGAGATCGTGGTGATCGAGCGCTACCTGCCGAGCAAGATGGGCGAGGCCGAGATCGTCGCCGCGATCCAGGCGGCGATGGCGCAGACCGGCGCCGCCAGCCCGGCCGACATGGGCAAGCTGATGGGCGTGCTCAAGCCGATGCTGGCCGGCAAGGCCGACATGGGCCAGGTCTCGGTGCTGGTCAAGCAGCAACTGGCCGGCTGACGCTCCCGAGGAGCGCGCGGGCGGCGGGCTTCACCCGCCTTTCGATGCCGGGCTGCTACAACGCCCGGCAAGCCCGCGCCCTCCTTCAGCGCGCAGTGCGGGACCGGCGTTGCGACGCCGCGCGCCGAAGGTCCCGCGCCCATGTCCCTGCCCCTGTCGTCCGATCGCCTGCACAAACACCTCGACCGCCTGCAGCAGAGCCTGCCGGCCGCGCTGGTGCGGCGCTTCGTCGAGATCGACGTGATGACCCAGTCGGCCTCGCTGTCGTTCTACGCCCTGCTGTCGCTGGCGCCGCTGCTGGTGCTGCTGCTGTGGCTCACCGCCTCGCTGTACCCGCAGGCCCAGGAGGCGCTGATCGCGCAGATCGGGCAGCTGGCCGGGCACGGCGCGCGCGAGGTCGCGCAGACGGTGATCGACAACGCCAAGAACCAGCCCAACATCGGCTCGCTGGCCGGGCTGTGGAGCACCCTGCTGCTGTTCGTCGGCGCCACCGCGGTGTTCGCGCAGCTGCAGAACGCGCTGAACCTGATCTTCCGCACCGACAAGCAGCGCCTGGACGGCATCATGGCCTGGCTGAAGAAGCGCGTGTTCTCCTTCGGCGTGGTGCTGGGGCTGGGCTTCCTGCTGCTGATCTCGATGATCCTGACCACCGTGCTGCAGGTGGTGTTCGCGCGGATGCCGTCGCTGCTGCCGGCGGTCGGCTACGTCTCGACCCTGGCGATCTACGTGCTGGCCTTCGCCGTGCTCTACCACTACCTGCCCGACCGCCGGGTGCAATGGCGCCAGGCGATCATCGGCGGCGCCATCACCGCCTGCCTATTCGTGGCCGGGCGCTATGCGATCGGCCTGTACATCGCCACCGCCGCGCCGGGCAGCGCCTACGGCTCGATGGGCGCGCTGGTGATCCTGCTGGTGTGGATCTACTACGCCACCGTGGTGTTCTTCGTCGGCGCGCTGATCACCGCGGTGATCGACGAGCGCCTGCGCTCGCACAGCAAGCTCGTCGCCGCCGGGATCGACCCGCGCAACGCCGCACAGGCACCGCCCACGCCCTGACCGCACGGCGCTGAACCACACAGGCAGCGCGCCCAGCGTGACGGCGCACGCGCGTGGCATCCTATGCGGATGGCCCGCATCCCCGACGCATTCATCGACGACCTGCTCGCCCGCACCGACATCGTCGAGGTGGTCGGCACGCGCGTGCCGCTGAAGCGCCAGGGCAAGGAGTACGCGGCGCGCTGCCCGTTCCACGACGAGCGCTCGGCCTCGTTCACGGTGTCCCCGACCAAGCAGTTCTACCACTGCTTCGGCTGCGGCGCGCACGGCACCGCGATCAGCTTCCTGATGAACTACGACCGCCTCGAATTCCTCGACGCGGTCGACGAACTGGCCAAGCGCGCCGGCATGGAAGTGCCGCGCGACGCCCAGCAGCGCGGCGCCGCCCAGGCCGCCGGCGACGACCACCGCGACCTGTACTCGGCGCTGGAAGCGGCGGCCAAGTTCTTCCAGCGCCAGTTCGACGGCAGCGACAAGGCGCGTGCCTACCTGGACGGCCGCGGCGTGGATGCGGAGAACCGTGCGCGCTTCCAGATCGGCTATGCCCCGGACGGCTACAGCGCGCTCAAGGACGCATTGGGCACCGACGAGCGCCGGCTCAAGCTGCTGGACCGTGCCGGGTTGTTCTCCAAGAACGACCGTGGCCACGTCTACGACAAGTTCCGCGACCGGGTGATGTTCCCGATTTTCGACCGCCGCGGCCGGGTCATCGCCTTCGGCGGCCGCGTGCTCGACAAGGACGACGGCCCCAAGTACCTGAACTCGCCCGAGACCGCGCTGTTCCACAAGGGCCGCGAACTGTACGGCCTGTGGCAGGTGCGCCAGGCCAACCAGAAGATCGAGCGGCTGATCGTGGTCGAGGGCTACATGGACGTGGTCTCGCTGTTCCAGTTCGGCGTCACCCAGGCGGTGGCGACGCTGGGCACCGCGACCACGCCGGACCACGCCGAACTGCTGTTCCGCAACGCGCCGGACGTGTTCTTCTGCTTCGACGGCGACGCCGCCGGCCGCCGTGCCGGCTGGAAGGCGCTGGAATCGGTGCTGCCGCGGATGAAGGACGGCCGCCAGGCGTTCTTCCTGTTCCTGCCCGATGGCGAGGACCCGGACACCATCGTGCGCAAGGAAGGCGCCGCGGCCTTCGATGCGCGGCTGGTCCAGGCCACGCCGCTGTCGCAGTTCTTCTTCGACGAACTCTCGCGCGAGATCAACCTCGGCACGCTCGACGGCAAGGCACGCCTGGCCGAACGCGCGCGGCCGATGCTGGCGCAGATTCCCGACGGCGCCTTCGGCGACCTGATGCGCCAGCGCCTGGCCGAACTCACCGGCATCGGCGCCGCCGCACCAGCGGCCGCCACGGCGGCGGCGAGCCGGCCGCCGCCGCGCGTGCCGCGCCCCGCGCACAAGCGCAGCCTGGTGCGCGAGGCGATCGTGCGCCTGCTGCAGGCGCCGTCGCTGGCGCTGGACCTGCCGCCGCCCTACCCGTTCGCCGGCCTGCGCCTGCCCGGCATCGAACTGATGATCGAACTGCTGCAGATCGTGCATGCGCGCCCGGAAATCACCACCGGCGCCCTGCTCGAACACTTTCACGAACGCGAGGAACTGGCCGCGCTGCAGAAGCTGGCGGTGCAGGAGATCGCCGGCGAGACCGCCAGCTGGCGCCAGGAACTGCACGACGTGGTCGTGCAGCTGGAAAAGCAGACGCTGCAGCAGCGCCTGGACGAACTGCAGGCCAAGCAGCGCGCGCAAGGCCTGGACGACACCGACAAGTACGAGTTGCGGGAACTGTTGAAGGCGCGCGCGGGGCTGCACTAGCTGTGCCTGGCACAACGGTTGGCACATTGTGCCGACCATGCCACGTGCAAGGCCGATGCGGTATCAACAAGCACCCGGCCCCACCGCGCAATGGGGCCGGCAACCACGATCAGGCATCCGCAGCAACCACCGCACGCCCTTCTGCCCGAAGTGCGCGCACACCTTCGCTAGCAGCGTCCAGACGCGCGGCCTGCGCCTGCAGCAGGGCCTCTGCATCCACCTCCGCACTCTGCAATGCATAGCCCAGCGGCACCACCGGCGTCAGCCATTCGCCGATCAGCGTTTCGTACGCCGTACCGTGTTGGATCGCCATCTGTTTGAGAAACTCAAGCGTACTCTTCGGCGCGGAGCCGCTGAGCGTTCCTTGCAGGGATTGGTTGGTGATCTGCCTGTAGCTGACGCCGGACGCCAGTGCATTGAATGTCGCAAGGAATACGAAAGCTTCGACGCCGAGAATCGGCCCGTTGCCGTAGATATGCCGGATCTCACCCAGCATCTTCAATACCCAAGCATGCGGCACCACGTCTAGCGTATTCCACAGATCGTGGTTCCACGCCTGATACGGTTTTTCACCGATGGCCGATGGTGGCAACGTCGCCGCATACAGATCCGCGAATGCCGCATTGCCGGGTGTAGCACCGGCGGTGGGATAGCAGTACACCGCTTTGCAACCATCGAGCCGTTGCGTGCTCTTCAACCAAGTGGCCATCGTGGGCGACAACGCTCCGCCTAGGCTATGCCCAGCGAAGATCACCGTCGCACCAGTTTCCGCCGCGGTTTTCAGGAACGTGTCGAGCGTTGTGCCCGGGGCCGCTGCCGATGCGGGGCTCACCATGTTGAGCAAGTGCCACACACCCAAGGCGGCCCCCATCGAAATGACGGGCGTCTCCGGAAGAATCAATTTTCCCGCCGCGACCGGTGGAGTAGGCGCCAACGGATCGTACTTCGCGAACTTGACTACGGAGGCAACGTCGAAGTCTTCCACCAGCCAATCGTAGAACGAGTACGGATTGGTCGCGCAAATCGCCACCACATAGACGTCGCCGTCAATACCATTCACGTTGCTCGACTTGGCGACGAACATCGCGTTATCCGAGCGGTTGGAATCCTTCGCCTGCCAAATCTGCGGCCCCCACACGACATCCCACGCACCGATCGTTGCCTGTGCCGGCGCTGAACCCAGCGTCGCATGCAATACGCGTTGATAGTCGGCCTGTAGTGCCGATGCCACGCCATGCCGGCGGCTGACCCAATTTGCCAGGCTCGAAAGCGCAAAAACCGTCTGATACTGGTCGTATGACATGTGCAAGCTCCTAGTCCGTGGCAGTGCCTGGAGGAGCAGGAACCGCACGCGCGCGGCGCGCCTGCGTGCCCGGCGCGCTCCCCATCGACCGGGTGGCCGCAATCTAGCAAGCCGTTGGTGCGTGGATTTGACCGGGCCGGCGTGTGCGGCGATCTGTCTGCGAGTTGTCTACGCCGCGCGTCCAAATTCGCGTGCGGGCGCCATGCTTCCTAGAATGCCCCATCCCCTCCCCCCGCTCGACTCCCCCTCATGCTCAAGTCCTGGCTCGCGCGCCTGCGCATCGAACCGTTCACGCTGGCGCTGCTGTGCACGGTGCTGCTCGCCTCGCTGCTGCCGGTGCAGGGGCGCGCGGCGTCGGTGATGGACGTGGTCACCGACCTGGCGATCGCCGCGCTGTTCTTCCTGCACGGCGTGCGGCTGTCGCGCGAGGCCATCGTCGCCGGCGCGCTGCACTGGCGCCTGCACCTGACCATCTTCGCCGCCACCTTCATCCTGTTCCCGTTGCTGGGCCTGCTGTTCAAGCCGCTGTCGCACTGGCTGCTGACCCCGGACCTGTACATCGGCGTGCTGTTCCTGTGCACGCTGCCGTCCACGGTGCAGTCGTCGATCGCCTTCACCTCGATGGCCGGCGGCAACGTGCCGGCGGCGGTGTGCAGCGCCTCGCTGTCGAGCCTGCTCGGGGTGTTCCTGACGCCGCTGTTGATGGGCCTGCTGGCCGGCGCGCAGAGCGCCATGGCCAACCCGCTGGAGGCGATGGGCAAGATCATGCTGCAGCTGCTGGTGCCGTTCGTCGCCGGCCACCTGCTGCAGCGCTGGATCGGCGGCTGGGTCGCGCGCCGCCGCGCGGTGCTGCGCTACACCGACCAGAGCACCATCCTGCTGGTGGTGTACACCGCGTTCAGCGCCGCGGTGGTCGAAGGCCTGTGGCGCAAGACGCCGCTGCCGGCCCTGCTCGGCGTCGCCGTGGTCGGCGCCCTGCTGCTGGCGCTGGCGATGACGCTGATCACCTTCAGCGCGCGGCGCCTGGGCTTTTCGCGCGAGGACGAGATCCCGATCGTGTTCTGCGGCTCGAAGAAAAGCCTTGCCACCGGCGTGCCGATGGCCAAGGTGCTGTTCGCCAGCGGCAGCCTCGGCGCGATCGTGCTGCCGGTGATGATCTACCACCAGATCCAGTTGATCGTCTGCGCAGTGATCGCGCAACGCTACGCGCGCGCGGCGAAGGCGGAAGCCAAGCCCTAGCGCGCGACCGGCATCGCGCCGGCACGACCGCGGGCGCGCCGCCCTGCGCGGCACCGGGAATCGCGGCATATGCAGATGCGTCGCCGGCATGTGCAAGCACGGCGGCGGCTGCGTACAGTAGACGGCCGGCACGGCCGGCGCCGTGTCTCCCTCCCCATCCGGTGCCTCCCCCCATGAGCCGCATGTTTCGCCGTTCCGCGACGATCTCCGCCAGCCTGGCCACGCTGCTGGCGCTGGGCGCCTGCCAGAAACCGCCAACACCCGCCGCGCCCAAGGCCACCACGCCGGCGCCTGCCGCCGACAGCGCCGGCATCGCCTGGCGCGAGGGCGACGTCGACGATGCCTTCGCCGAAGCGCGCGAACACAACAAACCGGTGCTGCTGTACTGGGGCGCGGCCTGGTGCCCACCCTGCAACCGGCTCAAGGCCACGCTGTTCAAGGACCCGGCGTTCATCGCCCGCACCCGCGCTTTCGTCGCGGTGCACCTGGACGGCGATTCGGAGGGCGCGCAGGCCTGGGGCGAACGCTTCGGCATCAAGGGCTATCCGACCATCATCGTGCTGCGCCCGGACCACAGCGAGATCACCCGCCTGGCCGGCGACAGCGACACGCAGCGTCTGGCCGAGGCGCTACGCGTCGCCGCGACCCGCACCACCACCTCGGCGCAGTTGCTGCAGCAAGCGCTGAAGGCGCCGGCCACGCTCGGCACCGACGACTGGACCCTGCTCGGCGAATACGGCTGGGAGGTGGATGCCGCCCAGTTGGTCAAGCCAGGGCAGGCGCCGGAGGTGCTCGCGCGCCTGGCCGCGGCCGCGCCGCAGCCGGCGTTGCAGCGCCGTTTCGCATTGCTGGCGCTGGCCGCGCAGGATCCGGCCAAGGCCACCACCGTGGATGCCAAGCACCGCGCCGCCGACCGCGCGCTGCTGCAGGCGGTGCTGGCCGATCCGGCCGAAGTGCGCGCCAACCGCAGCACGCTGACCTATGCGGCACGCGAGCTGGTCCAGGCCGCGGCCGGCGATGCCGCCGAGCGCAACACGCTGTCCAGCGCGCTGACCCATGCACTGGACCAGGTCTATGCCGACGGCAGCCTGCCGATCAGCGATCGCCTGGACACCGCCACCGCGGACATCGCGTTGGCGCGCCTGGCGCAAGGCCAGCCGGCCGAGGCCGGCGACGGGCCGCAGCCGCCGTTGCCGCCCGCGGTGGTCGCCAAGGTGCAGCAGCGCGTGCAATGGGCCGAGCAGGCCGCCAAGACCGACTACGAACGCCAGTCCACGATCAGCACCGCCGCCGGCCTGCTGGACGCCGCCGGCGACAGCGCCGGCGCCGAACAACTGCTGCTGGCCGAGCTCCAGCGCAGCAAGACGCCCTACTACTACATGCCGGAACTGGCCGGCCTGGCCGAGGCGCGCGGCGACAAGCAGACGGCGCTGTTCTGGTTGAAGAAGGCCTACGAGAGCGCGCAAGGCCCCGCCACCCGCGTGCAATGGGGCGTGCTCTATGTCGACGGCCTGATCCGGCTGCAGCCGGACAATGCGGCCGCGATCGAAGCGGCCGCCGGCCAAGTGATCGGCGAACTGGCCGGCCAGCCGGATGGCTATCACCAGCGCACCCGGCAGCGCTTCGACACCCTGGCCAAGACCCTGCAGGCCTGGAGCAAGGGTCATGACGGCAGCGCAGTGCTGGCGCGGCTGCAGCAGAAGATGCAGCAAAGCTGCGGCAGCCAGGCGCGCGACGGCTGCCAGCATTGGCTGGGGTGAGGGCGCAAGCCGTGTAACACACGGCGGCCGTGCAGCGGGCCAGCGGCAACCGCCGGCCCGCTGCACGGCCGTCGCGCTTCAGAGAGATCCGGTCCGCGCGTCGCTGCAGCGCGGTCGCCCCGCGCCGCGCACCACGCCGGTTGCGCGCCTCGCGCAGCGGCGCGCGCCGACGCGCCGTGCGCTCACGCGCGCCCGATCAGGCTGCCACGCGGACCGGCGCCGCCGACTGAGCGCCTGCCTGGCCGCCGGCACGGCGGCCGCTGCTGGTATGCGCGCTGAGGCCCTGCGCCTGCCCTTCCAGCGCGCGTGCGGCCTCGGCCATCTTTTCGACCAGTGCCGCGTTCTGCTGCGTGGCGGTGTCCATCTGCACCACGATCTGGTTGACCTGGCCGATGCCGGCGCTCTGCTCGCGGCTGGCGCCGGCGATGTCGGTCATGATGCGCTGCACCTCGCGCACCGAGCCGAGCAGTTCTTCCATCGTGGCGCCGGCGCGCGCGACCAGCGCCGAACCGCGATCGACCTGCTCGCTGGACCCGGCGATCAGGCCGCGCACTTCCTTGGCCGCATCGGCGCAACGCTGGGCCAGGCTGCGCACTTCGGTGGCGACCACGGCGAAGCCGCGGCCCTGCTCGCCGGCACGCGCCGCTTCCACCGCCGCGTTCAGGGCGAGGATATTGGTCTGGAAGGCGATGCCGTCGATCACGCTGATGATGTCGGCGATCTTGCGCGAGGCGCTCTCGATGCCGGCCATGGTCTGCACCACGTCGCGCACCACCTCGCCGCCACGCTGGGCGACGTCGCTGGCGCCGTCCACCAAGCGGTTGGCATGGCCGACGTGCTCGACGTTGCGCTGCACGGTGCCGGTGATCTCTTCCATCGAGCTGGCCGCTTCTTCCAGCGCCGCCGCCTGCTGCTCGGTGCGGCGGGCCAGGTCGCTGTTGTCGTCGACCATTTCCGCGGCCGCGGTCTGCAGGGTGTGCGCGGCCTCGCCGAGCTGGCGCGCGGCATGGATGTCCAGCAGGGCGCCGACCGCGCGCAGCGGGGTGCCGTCGGCGGCGCGCTTGGTCAGGCCGCGCGCGCGGAACCAGCGGTACTCGCCGTTCTTCAACTGCAGGCGGTACTCGATGTCGAAGCCGGTGCGGCCGGTACGGTCGTTGAGGTGCGCGGCGAACGCGTTGAGCGCGGCCTGCGCGTCCTCCGGGTGCAGGCGCGAGGACCAACTGTCGAGCACGTTGGGGAACTCGGCCTCGGAGGCGAATCCCAGCAGCGAGCGGAACTGCGGCGACCACCAGAACTCGTTGGACGGATTGATCGGGTCACCGGCGATCACGCTCATGTCCCACAGGCCGTCGTTGAGCATGTCCTGGCCCAGTTCGAACCGCGTCAGCACGATGTCCAGGAAGGCCTCGCGTTCGCGCCGCTCGGTGATGTCGGTGAGCGCGCCGGCCACGCGCAAAGGCGTGCCCTGGGCATCACGCTGGGTGGTGCCGATCGCGCGGAACCAGCGGTACTGGCCGTTCTTCAGCTGCAGGCGGTAGTCCACGTCGTACGGGGTCTGGCCGCTGCGGTCGCCCAGGTGCGCGGCGAACGCGTCCAGCGTGGCCTGCTTGTCCTCCGGATGCAGGCGCGAGGCCCAACTGTCCAGCACGTTGGGAAAGTCGAGCTCGGAGGAGAAACCCAGCATCGCGCGGAACTGCGAGGACCACCAGAATTCATTGGCGGGGTTGATCGGATCGCCGGCGATCACGCTCATTTCCCAGAGGCCGTCGGTGGTTGCCTTGGTGACCAGGTCGAAACGGACGCGCATCTCGTCCAGATTGGCGAGGGCGCCGTCGGCCTGCGCACGCGCGCGGTCGCGCTCGGCCTCGGCCTCACGCAGGCGCTCCGTCAGTGCCTGCAGCTCCGCCGCGTCTTGCTTGCTCTTGCCCCACATGGATGTCTCCGCGGCTTTGCCGATCTTGGTCGTTCGTCCGATAACGACCGCGGCCGGCAACACTTGAACGGGGGGCTGAACGAGCGGTTCAGGCAATCCAGTGGTCGACCAGCAGGAACGCGAACAGCGCCATCAGGTACACGATGGAATAACCGAACATGCGCATCGAGAACATCTCGTCCGGCGGGTCGAGCATGCGCCAGGCGTACCAGAGGAACACCGCGTCCAGCACCAGGGTGCCGCCGAGGTAGAACACCCCGCTCATGCCCACCGCCACCGGCAGCAGGGTCACCACCACCAGCAGCACCGTGTACACCAGGATCTGCCGGCGGGTATGCGCCACGCCGTGGGTGACCGGCAGCATCGGGATCGAGGCCTTGGCGTAGTCGGCGCGGCGGAAGATCGCCAGCGCCCAGAAGTGCGGCGGCGTCCACACGAAGATGATCAGCACCAGCAGCGATGCGTAGGCCCAGTCCCACTGGCCCTGCATGCCGGTGATCGCGGCCCAGCCCAGCAGCGGCGGCGCCGCGCCGGCCAGGCCGCCGATGACGATGTTCTGCGGCGTGGTGCGCTTGAGGAACACCGTGTAGATCACTGCATAGCCGATCAGCGAGGCGAAGGTCAGCACCGCGGTGATCCAGTTGACCCACACCACCAGCACGGTCATCGACAGTGCGGTGAGCAAGGCCGCGAACAGCAGCACCTGCCACGGCAGCACCTTGCCCACCACCAGCGGGCGCCAGGAGGTGCGCGCCATCTGCGCGTCGATCCGCGCGTCCAGCAGTTGGTTGATCGCCGCCGCCGCCGAGGCCGCCAGCCAGATGCCGAAGAAGCCGAGCAGGCCGGTGCGCACCTGCGCCCAGGTCGGCAGCCCCGGGATCGCCAGGCACATGCCGACCAGGGCGGTGAACACGATCAACGCCACCACCTTGGGCTTGGTCAGGTCCCAGTAGTCGCGCCAGTGGACGCCGCGCGCGCTCATTGCGGTGCCCGCAATCGCGCCAGCAACGACACCAGCACGAACAGCAGCGCCACCGCGCCGGCGTTGTGCAGCACCGCCACCGGCAGGGGCAGCGCCAGCTTGACGTTGAGGATGCCCAGGCACACCTGCGCGACCAGCAGCAGCGCCAGCGCCGCGGCCCAGCCGCGCATGCCCGGCGTGCGGCTCAGGCGCCAGCTCAGCCACAGCAGGTAGGCCGCCACCACCATCGCCATCATCCGGTGCGCCATCTGGATGGCGATGCGCGCCGCGCCATCGAGCACGCCGCCTTCGTAGTCCACGCCGATGCCGCGCCATAGGGTGAAGCCCTCGCGGAAATCGTGCGGCGGCCACCACTGGCTGACGCAGCGCGGGAAGTTGTCGGCCGACCAGCTGCCGCCGCCGCAGGCCAGCGCCGCGTAGTTGGCGCTGACCCAGCCGCCCAGCGCGATCTGCAGCACCAGTACCGCCACGCCCAGGCGCAGCAGCCATTTCAGGCGCGGCGCATCGGCCAGGGTGATCGGCAGGTGGGTCGCGCGCCAGGCCATCCACACCAGCAGCGAGAACATCAGTAGGCCGCCCAGCAGGTGCCCCATCACCACGATCGGCTTGAGCAGCAGGGTCACCGTCCACATGCCCAGCAGGGCCTGGAAGATCACCACCGACAGGGTCAGCACCGCCGCGCGGGCCAGATCGTCGTTGGACCAGCGCAGCGCCGCCAGCAGCAGGATCGCCTCGCCGCCGACCGCTACCAGCATCGCCAGCCCCGGCCAGCCGGACATGTACAGCGGGATCGACAGCGCCACCAACGCCGCCGCCGTGACGATCTGGGCGATGCCGAGCCGGCGCCGCCGCGCCGCCAGCAGCGACAGCACCAGCACCTCCACGCCCAGCGCCCCGGCCAGGAAGCGGTGGATCTGCTCGCGCCAGGCCTTGTGCGTCTCCAGCGGCCGGATCTTGCTGGCGGCGTGGGTGTCGGCTTCGGCACTGGTCTGCGGCCAGGTGATGCGGCCGTAGCAGGTCGGCCAGTCCGGGCAGCTCATGCCCGCGTCGGACAGGCGCACGAACGAACCGAACATGATGGTACTGGCGGTGAACAGCGCCGCCAGCCAGGCCATGCGGTGGAAATGCCGGAACAGCGCCGGGCGCGCGAACAGGGTCATAGGAAGCGGCTCACAGGAGTTTCAGCAGTTTCGCCAGGTCCGCGCGCAGCCCGGCCGGGTCGAACCCGGGGGCATAGCGCAGCACCACGAAACCGTTCGGATCGATGACGTAGACCGGCACGCCGGCCGCATCGCGCACCCGCGGCAACGCCGCCAGCAGCGCCGGATCCGCGCGCAGCGCCTGCACCTGCGGCAGGGCCTGGGCGGCGGCCGGCGGCGTGCCGATCCACAGGATCTGCACGTGGTCGGCGTCGTGGCCGAACAGTTGCCAGACCTTGTCCAGGTCGCGCGCCAGCGCATCGCAGGCGCTGCCGCAGTCCGCCGGCGGCGCCAGCGCGATGCGCCACAGGCGCCGCTGCGGTTCCCAGGCATAGCCGCGGCCGTCGGCCAACCGCGGCTGCAGCGCGCGCAGGTCGGCCGGCGGCTGCAGCAGCTCGCCATGGTTGCGGCTGGCAGCCGGCTGCCAGCCGGAGAAGCGCAACGCGCCGGCGACCAGCATCGAACCGAAGAACAGGACGAACAACACGATCAGCGGCCAACGGCCGCGTGCGGCCGCCGGGCGCGGGGCCGGGGTGGGAGCATTCATGCCGGGGATTTTCTCATGCGCGCGCGCTCAGCGCCCGCCCCGTCCCCTGCGCGCGCGCCAGCTGAGCAGCGCCGCGGTGACCAGCACCGCCAGCGCCAGGCCGAACCATTGCACCGCGTAACCCAAGTGGCGCTCGGGCGGCAGCGTGTTCGGCAGCAGGTCCAGGTCGCGCGGATAGCCCAGCGGCAGGGCCGGATCCAGGCGCAGCACCTGCGACAAAATGTCGCGGCGGCCGAGCGCCTCGCCGATCGCCGCCGGCTCGATCCGCATCGCCAGCCAGCGCTGCGGCGAGGGTGCCGCCACCAGCGCCGGACCCAACGCCAGCCCATGCGACGGCGCCGGCCCGAGCAGGCCGACCAGCGTGTAGCGGCCCTGCAGCGGCGCCGGCGCCGGCAGCGCGCGGTCGGCCGGCAGCGGCAACCAGCCCAGCTCCACCAGCAGCGGCGCCGCGACGCCGTCGGCCAGGAACGGCTGGTACACCTTCACCCCGCTGCGCCCCTGCCGCAGTTGGTTGTCGAGCAGGATCTGCCCGGGCAGGAAGCGGCCGGCGCCATGCACCCAGCGCAAGTGTCCGGGCGGGCTCGCACGCAGCGCATCGGCCAGCGTCTGCGGGCGATCGCGCACATGCGCCGCCTGCGCCAGCAGCGCCTGTTTCTCGTGCATGCGCTGCAACTGCCAGCGGCCAAGCAGGCAGAAGGCCAGCGCCACCGCGAGCGCGACGCTCCAGCCCAGCCACAACGGCATGCGCCGGCGCGCGCCCACGCGCGAGGCAGCGGCGAGGGTCATAATGCGGACACACCATGTGCCGAGACGCCCATGAACGACTCGCTGAAGACCTTGCTGATCGTCGCGTTCCTGCTGCTCATCCTGTGGAACCTGGGCGCCGGCCTGTACTACCTGTTGGTGGACCGCGGCCAGAGCAAGCGCACGGTGAACGCATTGACCTGGCGCATCGGCCTATCGGTGTGCCTGATCCTGCTGGTGATCCTGGGCATCTACACGGGAGTGATCAAGCCCCACGGGCTCGGGCGCTGAGAAGCCGGGAATGGGGAATCGGGAAAAGAGACTCGGCAAAGCAGAAGCGCAAGCGAAAGCGAAAGCCGCTCTTGCGATTCCCCATTCCCGATTCCCTATTCCCCGCCCTCAAAGCACATAGACGAACAGGAACAGCGCCAGCCACACCACGTCGACGAAGTGCCAGTACCACGCCGCTGCTTCGAAGGCGAAGTGGTTGTCGCGGCTGAAGTGTCCGCGCGTGATCCGCAGCAGCATCACCAGCAGCATGATCGTGCCCAGCAGCACGTGCGCGCCGTGGAAGCCGGTGAGCATGAAGAAGGTGGAGCCGTAGATGCCCGAGCCCAGGGTCAGGTTGAGCTCCTTGTAGGCATGCATGTACTCCTCGGCCTGGAAGTACAGGAAGGTGCAACCCAGCACCACGGTCAGCGCCTGGAACACCATCAGCCGGGTGCGGTGGCCGGCCTTGAGCGCGTGGTGGGCGATGGTCAGGGTCACGCCGGAGCTGAGCAGGATCAGCGTATTGATCAGCGGCAGGCCCCACGCTGGAATCGTCTGGAACTGGCCGCCGATGCCGCCCGGGCCGTTGGTCGGCCAGGCGGCGGAGTAGCCGTCCCACAGCAGCGCGTTGGTCATTACCCCGTCGCCCTCGCCGCCCAGCCACGGCAGGATGAAGGTGCGGGTGTAGAACAGCGCGCCGAAGAAGGCGCCGAAGAACATCACTTCGGAGAAGATGAACCACACCATCCCCATGCGGAACGACACGTCGACCTGGCGGTTGTAGTGCCCGGCGATCGATTCGCGGATCACGTCGCCGAACCACATGAACAAGGTCGCCACCAGCATCGCGATGCCGGTGAAGAAGGTCCACTTGCCCCAGGACGCGTCGTTGAGCCAACTGGCCACGCCGATCATTGTCACGAACATCGCGATCGAGCCGATGAACGGCCAGCGGCTCTGGCTGGGCACGTAATAGGCGTTGGCGGTGGCGTCGGTGCTGGGCTGGGCCATGGCAGGCATTCCGGTCGGGTCAGGGAGCCGCGCGCGCGGAACCGGCCAGTTTCGGCGATCCCAGTTCCGCGCTCAGCGCATCGTTCTTGTAGAAGGTGTAGGACAGGGTGATGGTGGTGATGTCGCGCGGCAGATTCGGATCGACGATGAAGCGCACCGGCATGTCGCGCTTCTCGCCGGCCTGCAGGGTCTGCGCGGTGAAGCAGAAGCACTCGGTCTTGGTGAAGTAGCCGGAGGCGCGCGCCGGCGCCACCGACGGCACCGCGCTGCCGACGATGGCGTGCGCGCCATCGTTGTGCGCGTAGTACAGCGCCTCGTTGAGCTCGCCCGGCACCACCTGCATGGTCAGTTGCTCCGGATGGAACGACCACGGCAGCTTGGAGTTCACCCCGCCATCGAACTGCACCGTCACCGTGCGCTTGCCCGCCAGCGGCTTGCCGGCCTGCGGTCCTTCGCCCGGGCCGCGCTCCAGGCGCACGCCGAACACCTTCTCGCAGGCGATGCGGTACAGCGGCACCAGCGAGAAGGTCAGCAGGAACACCGCCAGCGCCACGCCGACCAGCTTGAACAGCCCGGCGCTGCTGTGCACCTGCGGCGCCGGCGCGTTCATCGGCCCAGCACCCCGGTGAGGATGAAGCCGACGTAGATCGCCAGCGCCACCGCGCCGACCACCAGCGCGGTGCGCGCCGCACGCTTGCGGCGCAGGACCAGGTCGTCGAGCGGCGGTTGCGCGGTCATCAGTGGCTGATGTCGTCGTGAGCCAGGTCGCCGGGCTTGAGCACCGGCGGCAGGGTGAAGGTATGCGCCGGCGCCGGCGACGGCACCGTCCACTCCAGGCCGCGCGCGCCTTCCCACGAGCGCGCTTCGGCGCGCGCGCCGTTGCGCAGCGAGGCGAGCAGGATGCCGGCCATCAGGAACGGGGTGACGAACATGCCGAACGCACCGATCGAGCTGACCAGGTTCCAGTCGGCGAACACCACGTTGTAGTCGGGGATGCGCCGCGGCATGCCGGCCAGGCCGAGGAAGTGCTGCGGGAAGAACAGCAGGTTGACGAACAGCATCGTCCACCAGAAATGGAACTTGGCCCAGGCCTCGTTGTACATGCGCCCGGTCCACTTCGGCCACCAGTAGTACACCGCGGCGATCAGCGCGAACACCGCGCCGGTGACCAGCACGTAGTGGAAGTGTGCGACCACGAAATAGGTGTCGTGGTACTGGAAGTCGGCCGGCACGATCGCCAGCATCAGCCCGGAGAAGCCGCCGATGGTGAACAGGATGACGAAGGCGATGGCCCAAAGCATCGGCGACTCGAAGGTCATCGAGCCCTGCCACATGGTGCTGACCCAGTTGAACACCTTCACCCCGGTGGGGATGGAGATCAGCATGGTGGCGAACATGAAGTAGATCTCGCCGCCCAGCGGCATGCCCACGGTGAACATGTGGTGGGCCCAGACGATGAAGCTCAGGAACGCGATCGCCGCGATCGCGTAGACCATCGCCTGGTAGCCGAACAGCGGCTTGCGGCTGAAGGTCGGGATGATTTCGCTGATCACGCCGAACGCCGGCAGGATCATGATGTAGACCTCGGGGTGCCCGAAGAACCAGAAGATGTGCTGGTACATCACCGGGTCGCCACCGCCGGCGGCGTTGAAGAACGAGGTGCCGAAGAACTTGTCGGTGAGCAGCATGGTCACCGCGCCGGCCAGCACCGGCATCACCGCGATCAGCAGGAACGCGGTGATCAGCCAGGCCCAGCAGAAGATCGGCATCTTCAGCAGGTCGATGCCCGGCGCGCGCATGTTGAGCACGGTGGCGATGATGTTGATCGCGCCCATGATCGAACTGATGCCGGCGACGTGGATGGCGAACACCGAGAACGCGACGTTATAGCCGCCCTGCAGCATCAGCGGCGGATACATGGTCCAGCCACCGGCCGGCGCGCCACCGGGCAGGAACAAGGTCAGCAGCAGCAGGGTGAAGGCCACCGGCAGCAGCCAGAACGACCAGTTGTTCATGCGCGGCAGCGCCATGTCCGGCGCGCCGATCTGCAGCGGGATCATCCAGTTGGCCAGGCCGACGAAGGCCGGCATCACCCCGCCGAAGATCATCACCAGCGCGTGCACGGTGGTCATCTGGTTGAAGAACTCGGGCTTGACGAACTGCAGGCCCGGCTGCGCCAGTTCGGCGCGGATCACCACGCTCATCGCCGCACCGATGACGAACATCGTGAAGCTGAAGAGCAGGTACAGCGTGCCGATGTCCTTGTGGTTGGTGGAGAAGAACCAACGCTCGACGAAGCTCTGCTGATGCCCGTGCTCGTCGTGGTGATCGACTGCCGAATGGGCCATGGCGGCTACCTCAGAAAAGGAATGCTGGAGATCAGACGGCTTGCACGGTCAGGTGCGAGTCGGAACGAGGACGCGACAGCCGCGCCTGCGGCGGCGCCGCCGGCGCCTGGGCATCGGCGGGCGCGGCAGCGGGTGCGGCCGTGGCCGGCGCGGCCGTCGGCGTGGCCGGCGCAGGCGCAGCGGCGGGCGCCGGCTTGCGCGATGCCAGCCACTTCTGGAAGTCCTGCTTGCTCACCGCCTCGACCACGATCGGCATGAAGCCATGATCCTTGCCGCACAGCTCGGCGCACTGGCCGCGGTACACCCCGGGGGTGTCGATGCTGGTCCAGGCCTCGTTGATGATCCCGGGGATGGCGTCCTGCTTCCAGCCCAGCGCCGGCACCCACCAGGCGTGGATGACGTCGTCGGCGGTGATGACGAAGCGCACCTTGGTGTTCACCGGCAGCACCAGCCGGTTGTCCACGTCCAACAGATAGTGCGGGTCGTGCTCGACCGTCGGCACCGCGCCGCTCTGCCGCAGGCGGTCGGAACTGCGCGCCAGGCGGCTGGTGAACGCCACGTTCTCGCCCAGGTATTCGTAGCGCCACATCCACTGGTAGCCGGTGACCTTCACCGTCATCTCGGCATCGCGGGTGTCGTACATCGCGATCAGCTTGGCGGTGGCCGGCCACGCCATCACGATCAGGATCAGCACCGGGATCACCGTCCACACGATCTCGGCCTTGGTGTTGTGGCTGAACTGCGCCGGCACCGCGCCCTTGGACTTGCGGAACTTGAAGATCGCATAGGCCATCGCGCCGAACACCAGCACGCCGATGACCACGCAGACCCACAACGCGACCATGTGCGCGTCGTAGGCGTTGCGCGCGCTCTGGGTGACGCCCCTGCCCATGTTGAGCTGCCACGGCTTGGGATCGGCCGACTGCGCCCACGCCAGCGGTGCGGCCATCGCCGCCGCCAACGCCATCCCGCCCCTGACCGCCTGTTGCACCCACCCGCCGCGTTGCTTCATTGCCTAGACCCCTTGGAGCGTCATCGGTTGCGGCCGGTCACGGCCGCGAGCAAGCCTTCCAGGGTCTGCGCCAGTTGCCGGCGTTCGTCTGGGCCGAGGAACTCGCCGACCCGGACCTGCTTGCCGCTGGATGCCAGCACCACCCTGTCGTCGCCTTCGATCCGCAACCGCACCCAATGCGGATGGGCACGGAACGCCGGCGTTCCTGCATTCGGACGGGTCACTTCCACGCAGGCCGGACCCACCCGGATATCCTCTTCGCGCTCGCCGCCGCGCCACGACCAATGCAGCGCGAGCGCCACCACGATGCTGTGCAACAGAGCGAACGCAGGCGCGAACACGTTGCCGGCGAGCCACCCCAGCCCAGCCACGGCCCACATCGCCCCGGCCAGTGCGACGAACAACAGAACGAATTGCCGGGCATTCAACGCCCGCGGCGGTCGCAGCCGCAGCTGCGTACCCGACCCCTCCGGAGAAAACGGAAACATTTCGATCATGTCGAACCGCGCTTCCGAACCGCTCGCGCCCGAGCCGCGAGCACGCCTGGATGGTAGCCCCGGGCCTGCGCGGCGGCAAGCGCGCGTTCACCACAAAAAATGCTGCAGCGCAACCAGATTCGCGTTCAGCCTGGACGCTGCCGCCGGCATCGCGACGATGCCGGCGACGCCCTGCGCGTGCAGGCGCTGACATAAAATGGTGGGCTCTGTCCCTGGCCTTTCCCGCATGAACGCTCTGCCTGGCGCCGGCTCTGTTCCGGCGATGCCGTCCGCGTCTCCTTCGCCCTTGTTGTCCCCCGAACTCCCACCCGCGCCGCAGGCCCTGCGCGCGGCGATCACCGCCGCCTGGCTCAAGGACGAAGCCGAACACGTTCGCGAACTGCTCGAGCAGGCGCGTCTGCCCGCGGCCGACCAGGCCAAGGTGCAGGCGCTGGCTGCCGACCTGGTCACCCGGGTGCGCGCCCGCGCCCAGGACCAGGGCGCGATCGAAGCCTTCATGCGCCAGTACGACCTCGGCAGCGAGGAAGGTGTGCTGCTGATGTGCGTGGCCGAAGCGCTGCTGCGCATCCCCGACCAGGACACCGCCGACAAGCTGATCCGCGACAAGCTCGGCGATGCGGACTGGAAGAAGCACATGGGCGAGAGCGACTCGATTCTCGTCAATGCCTCGACCTGGGGCCTGATGCTCACCGGCAAGCTGGTGCAGATCAACGATCTCACCCGCGCCGACGTGTCCGGCGCGTTCAAGCGCCTGATCGGCCGCGTCGGCGAGCCGGTGATCCGCCTGGCGGTGCGCCAGGCGATGAAGATCATGGGCCACCAGTTCGTGATGGGCCGAACCATCGGCGAAGCACTGACCCGCTCGAAGAAGGGCGACAACGCCCACTACCGCTATTCGTTCGACATGCTCGGCGAAGGCGCGTTGACCATGAAGGACGCGCAGCGCTACCTCGATGCCTACCGCCAGGCGATCCACGCCATCGGCAAGCATTTCGCCGCGCAGCGCCAGCAGGGCGGCAAGGACGCGGTGTTCGCCGCGCCCAGCATCTCGATCAAGCTCTCGGCGCTGTACCCGCGCTACGAGCACGCCAAGCGCGCGCGGGTGATGGCCGAACTGGTGCCGGGCGTGCTGGAGCTGGCGCAGCTGGCCAAGTCCTACGGCATCGGCTACACGGTCGATGCCGAAGAAGCCGACCGCCTGGAACTGTCGCTGGACATCATCGAGGCCACCTTCTCCGATCCCTCGCTGGACGGCTGGGAGGGCTACGGCCTGGCGGTGCAGGCGTACCAGAAGCGCACCCCGTACACGATCGATTTCCTCGCCGACCTGGCGCGCCGCGTCGGCCGCCGCATCCCGGTGCGCCTGGTCAAGGGCGCGTACTGGGACGCGGAGATCAAGCGCGCGCAGGTCGAGGGTCACCCGGGCTATCCGGTGTTCACCCGCAAGCAGAACACCGACGTGTCCTACCTGGCCTGCGCCAAGCGCCTGTTCGCGCACAGCGACGCGCTGTACCCGATGTTCGCCACCCACAACGCGCAGACCATCGCCGCGGTGCGCGCCATCGCCGGCGGTCGCGACTACGAGCACCAGAAGCTGCACGGCATGGGCGACGACCTCTATGCCGAAGTGATCCCCGCCGATCGCCTCGGCGTGCCCTGCCGCGTGTACGCGCCGGTGGGCTCGCACGAGGACCTGCTGCCCTACCTGGTGCGGCGCCTGCTGGAGAACGGCGCCAACTCCAGCTTCGTCAACCGCATCACCGACGAAGACGTGGCCATCGAAGACCTGATCCGCGACCCGGTCGAGGCCGTGTCCGCATTCGCCTCCATCCCGCATCCGAAGATTCCGCTGCCGGTCGATCTGCTGCGCAGCCAGAACCACAACAGGAAGAACTCCATGGGCGCCAACCTCGCCAACGACAACGATCTGCGCGCGCTGGCCGACCAGCTCAACACCGCGCTCAAGCCCTGGCACGCCGCGCCGCTGGTGCCCGGCGCGGTGATCGCCGGCGATGCGCTGCCGGTCGCCAACCCGGCCGACCGCCGCCAGGTCGTCGGCCACTGGAAGCCGGCCGATGCCGCCACCGTGGAGAAGGCGCTCAGCAATGCCGCAGCCGCCTATCCGGCCTGGAACCGCACCCCGGCCGCCAGCCGCGCCACCATCCTCGAACACGCCGCCGACCTGCTGGAAGCGCGCATGCCCGAGTTCATGGCGCTGTGCGTCAAGGAAGCCGGCAAGACCCTGCCCGACGGCGTGGCCGAAGTGCGCGAGGCGGTGGACTTCCTGCGCTACTACGCCGGCCAGGCGCGCGCGCAGTTCGGTGCGCCCGAGCGCCTGCCCGGGCCGACCGGCGAATCCAACGAACTGCAGCTGCACGGCCGCGGCGTGTTCGTGTGCATCAGCCCGTGGAATTTCCCGCTGGCCATCTTCCTCGGCCAGGTCGCCGCGGCGCTGGCCGCCGGCAACAGCGTCATCGCCAAGCCGGCCGAGCAGACCAACCTGGTCGGCCATGCCGCGGTGAAGCTGCTGCACGAAGCCGGCGTGCCGGAGGCGGTCGTGCAGTTCCTGCCCGGCGACGGCGCCACCGTCGGCGCCGCGCTGACCCGCGACGCGCGCGTGGCCGGCGTCGCCTTCACCGGCTCCACCGAGACCGCCCGCGCGATCAACCGCGCGCTGGCCGCGCGCGATGCCGCCATCGGCGTGCTGATCGCCGAGACCGGCGGCCAGAATGCCTTCATCGCCGATTCCTCGTCGCTGCCCGAGGCAGTGGTCAAGGACGCGATCTCCAGCGCCTTCATCTCCGCCGGCCAGCGCTGCTCGGCCGCGCGCGTGCTGTTCGTGCAGGACGACATCGCCGACAAGGTGATGACCATGCTGGCCGGCGCCATGGCCGAACTGAAGGTCGGCGATCCCGGCCTGCTGTCCACCGACGTCGGCCCGGTGATCGATGCCGACGCGCTGCAGATCCTCACCGATCACGCCGCACGCATGGACCGCGAAGCGCGCGCCATCGCCGTCGCCGCCACCGACGCCACCACCGCGCACGGCAGCTTCTTCGCCCCGCGCGCCTACGAGCTGCAGTCGCTGGCGCAGTTGCAGCGCGAGATCTTCGGCCCGGTACTGCACGTGATCCGCTGGAAGGCCGACCAGCTCGATGCGGTGATCGACCAGATCAACGCCACCGGCTACGGCCTGACCCTGGGCGTGCATTCGCGCATCGACGAGACCATCGAGCGCATCGCCTCGCGCGTGGCGGTGGGCAACGTCTACGTCAACCGCAACCAGATCGGCGCGGTGGTCGGCGTGCAGCCGTTCGGCGGCCAGGGCCTGTCCGGCACCGGTCCCAAGGCCGGCGGCCCGCACTACCTGCTGCGCTTCGCCACCGAGAAGGTGGTGACGGTCAACACCACCGCCGCCGGCGGCAACGCCTCGCTGCTGACTCTGGGCGACTGACCGGCCCACCTCGGCGCAGCGTTCCACCCGGAACCTGCGCCGACCGCCCGGCCTGCCGTGGTGCGCACCGCACGCCGCCGACAGGCACAAAAAAGCCCCGCCGAAGCGGGGCTTTTTTGTGAGCCGTGAAGCGCCTGCGATCAGAACTTGTAGTTGACCGAGGCCGCCAGCACGTTGCCGCTCACGTCGTAGTCGCCGACCAGGGTGTTGCCGGTGGCGCTGGTGGTGGCGATGCTCGGATCGCTGGTGAACAGGTGGGTGTAGCCGAAGCTGTACTCGGACTGCTCGGACGGCTTCCAGGTCAGACCCAGCGAGACCCACTTGCGGCTCGCGTCCGGCACGCGCACGTCGCGGTGACGGTCGGTGGTCGGGGTCTGGTCGTAGGCCAGGCCGCCACGCAGGGTCAGCGTGTCGCTCATGCGGTAGTCGGCGCCCAGCGACACGAAGGTGGTGTCGCGGTACGAGAAGTCCAGCACGCTGTCGGGCTGGTTGGAGGCGAAGTCGACGGTGACCTTGTCGAACTTGCTCCAGGCGGTGCGGGTGACGTCGGCCATCACCGTCCACTGCTCGTTGATGTTGTGGGTGAAGCTGGCGGTGGCGCTGGCCGGCAGCTTGACCGTGGCGCGGCCCTTGGTGTCGACGAAGGTGCCCGGCGCGGCGACGGCCAGCACGGTGGCGGCATTGCCCGGCACGGTGAAGTCGGCGTCGCCGCCGGTGATCTTGTGCTCGACCTGCGAGCGGTAGCTGAAGCCGATGTGGGTATTCTCGTCGATGCTGAACAGGCCGCCGAGGGTGAAGCCGACCTCGGTGTTGTCGCCCTTGATGCGCGAGAAGCCGTCGGCGCTGCCCGGCGCGAAGCCCGGCACGCGGCGCGAGGCCAGGATGGTGCCGAAGTCGATGGCGTTGCTCAGATCGATGTCCAGGCGCTCGGCGAACACCGACGCGCCGAACGACACGTACGGGTTGACGTCGTAGGAGAAGGCGAAGTTCAGGTCGATCGCCTGCAGCTCGGTCTTCACGCCGTTGTAGCGGCCGACCCAGTCGCGGTCGTATTCGGTCTTGAAGCCGAACGGCACGGTCAGCGAGGTGCCGAAGTGCATGTTGTTGTTTTCGCCGAACGGCATGTGGAAGTACGCCGCCGGGACCGGCGCGATCATGCCGGCGTCGCCGCCGCGGCCGCCGGAGATCGGCGCGCCGGTGGCGTAGGTGCCGCCGTCGCCCTGGTACTTGGCCGAGAACTGGATGGCGCTGACATCGGCCTGGAACACCTTGCCGTCGAGCTGGCGCATGCCGGCCGGGTTCACGGCGATGATCGAGGCGTCGCCCGGGGCGCTGCCGGAGCCGGCAAAGGCGCGGCCCAGGCCCTTGGCGCTGTTCTCCTTGAGCTGGAACGCGGCGCCGTGCGCCTGGCCCATGGCCAGCGCGCCGACGATGCCGACGGCCAGAGCGGTGAAACGGACGAACTGGGTTGCGTTTTGCATGACTAGTTTTTCTCCGGAAGACGAATTGTCTGTGTTCGCGCCTGCGCAAGCCCGGGCCGCAAAGACCCAGGAATGCGCGCCGGAGTCCCCTCCCGACATACGACGCCGTATGCGAGTATACGCCTCCGCGTTAACTCAACAATAACGACATGATACGTTCAGGTTCGTGTGGAGTCGGCGTGCGTTCAGCCGGATGAAGCCGTTATCGTGGCGTCCCTGGCAGTCTTCAGCTCCCCTTCCCTCGCATGTTCGTTTCCATCCCCTCCCGCGAGCGCACCACGTTGCGCTGGGCCACCCCGCTGCTGTTCGCGGCAATGTGGCTGGCCTTCCTGTGGTCGATCAGCCGCCCCGACGAGGCGCGCGCGACCCTGTGGCTGGACTGGGGCGCGCTCTCGGCCGGGGTCGGCAGCCCGCGCGACTGGCTGGCGACGGTGCAGGACGGCAGTGTGCTGCGCCTGTTCACCGCGCTGTTCCTGCACGCCGACTGGTCGCACCTGCTCGGCAACCTGGTGTTCCTGCTGATCTTCGGCCTGCCGGCCGAGCGCGTGCTGGGGCCGTGGCGGTTCCTGCTGCTGTTCCTGGGCGGCGGGGCGATCTCCAACCTGGCCGCGGTGTTCGCGATCGGCACACCTGACCGGGTGATCATCGGCGCCAGCGGTGCGGTCTCGGCCCTGATCGGCACCTACCTGGCGCTGTTCCCGCGGGCCAAGCTCGGCGTGGTGCTGCCGCTGGGGCTGTTCCTGGAATTCGTGCGCGCCCCGGCCTCGCTGCTGATCGGCACCTGGGCGGCGCTGCAGGTGGTGTTCGCCTACATCGGCCCGGCGTTCGGCATGGTGGCGTGGTCGGCGCACCTGGCCGGCTTCGCCTTCGGCATGGTCTACGGGCTCTACGTGCGCGCGGCGATCGCGCGGCGGCTGCGCAAGCGCAAGGGGTTCTGAGCCGCGTGCGGGGATGGCCGCGCCTTATACTGCGGGCATGTTCAAGCACCTGTACAAAGTGACCTTCCTCAACCACGGCAAGGTCTACGAGCTGTACTGCCGGCACGTCGGCAGCAGCCACCTGTGGGGCTTCACCGAGATCGGCACCCTGGTGTTCGACGTGCACGACGGGCTGGTGATCGATCCCACCGAGGAACGCCTGCGCGAGGAGTTCGGCGCCACCAAGACGCTGCACCTGCCGATGCAGAGCATCGTGCGCATCGAGGAAGTGGAGAAGAAGGGCCAATCGACGATCCGCGACGCGGCCACCGGCGAGAAGGTGGTCACGCCGTTCCCGATGCCCGGCAAGCCGCGCTGAGCGCATGCGCATCCTGGTTGCCGACGACTATCAGGATGCGGTGCGTCACCTGCGCTGCTTCGCGCGCCTGCAGGCGCACAGCGTGCAGGTGCTGACCGCGTTGGCGCCCGACCGCGCGACCTTCGTTCGCCACGCCGCCGAGGCCGAGGCGCTGGTGCTGATCCGCGAGCGCACCCGCATCGACGCCGCGCTGCTGGCGCAACTGCCGACGCTGCGCCTGATCAGCCAGACCGGCCGGATCGGCGAGCACATCGACCTGGCCGCCTGCACCGCGCGCGGTGTGGCCGTGGCCGAAGGTGTCGGTTCGCCGGTGGCGCCGGCGGAACTGACCTGGGTGCTGCTGATGGCCGCCAGCCGGCGCTTGCCCGCCTACCGCGATGCGCTGCTGGCCGGACACTGGCAGGTCACAGCGATGCGCAGCTCGGCCGCAGCCTGGACGGCCTGACGCTGGGCATCTGGAGCTACGGCAAAATCGGCCGTCGCGTCGCCGCCTATGGGCGTGCCTTCGGCATGCAGGTGCAGGTATGGGGCAGCGAGGACAGTTGTGCGCAGGCACGCGCAGACGGCTTTGCGGTCGCCGCCAGCCGCGAGGCGCTGTTCGCCGAGAGCGATGTCCTCAGCTTGCATCGCCGCCTGGTCGCGGCCACCCGCCACCAGATCGGGCTGGACGACCTGCTGCGGATGAAACCCGATGCGCTGCTGGTCAATACCAGCCGCGCCGAACTGCTCGCCCCCGGCGCGCTGCTGGCGGCGCTGGACGCCGGCCGCCCTGGGCAGGCGGCGTTGGACGTGTTCGAACAGGAGCCGGTGCTGGATCCGCAGCATCCGCTCCTACGGCATCCGCGCGTGCTGGCGACGCCGCACCTGGGCTACGTCGAACAGGCCAGCTACGACCTGTATTTCGGCACGGCCTTCGACAACGTGCTGGCCTTCGCCGCCGGCACGCCACAGCGCCTGGCCAATCCCGAGGTGCTGAGCGCCCGCGGCTGAGCGGCGGACCGCCTTCGTACAAGCGGGCGCGCGCGGCGCGCCAGGCGACGGCGCGCCGCGACCGGCTCAGGAACCGGACGCCGGGGCCGGTTCGGGCCTGTTGGTTGCCGGCTTGGCCGCGTCGGGCTTGGCCGGTTCCGCTGCCGGCGGCTTCGCCGGAGCCTGCTTCGGCGCCGCGCCCGCCGGCTTGTGCGCCGGCTTGGCCTTGCCCTTGCCGGCCGGGGCCGCCGCAGCGGCCCGCGCCACGGCGCCGGGCTGCTTCAGTTCGGCCAGCGCCTGCGCGATCGGGCCATCGCCCGGCAGCACATCGCCGGCGGTGTAGCCCTCGGCGCCCTCGTCGTCGCCATGCAGGTGGCCCGGCAGGGTCGCTTCGCTGTAGTCGGCGATCGCGGCCGGCTTGTCGGCGTCGTCCGCGCTCGCCTCCGGGTGCAGCACCACGTCGGGCACGATGCCGCTGGCCTGGATCGACTTGCCGCTCGGCGTGTAGTAGCGCGCCGTGGTGAGCTTGACCGAGTCGCCGTTGTCCAGAGGCAGCACGGTCTGCACCGAGCCCTTGCCGAAGGTGCGGCTGCCGACGATGCGCGCGCGCTTGTTGTCGCGCAGCGCGCCGGCCAGCACTTCCGAGGCGCTGGCCGAACCGGCGTCCACCAGCACCACCATCGGCGCGCCGTTGAGCAGATCGCCGGGGGTGGCGTCGAACTTGGAATCGCTGACCGAGATGCGCCCGCGGGTGCTGACGATGGTGCCCTTGTCGAGCACGTCGTCGGCCACCTGCACCGCCGCGGTCAGCAGGCCGCCCGGGTTGCTGCGCAGGTCCAGCACCAACCCACGCAGCTTGCCGCCGGCCTGCGCCTGCAACTGCTGCAGCTGCTTGTGGAAATCGGCGCCGGTGTCGGCCTGGAAGGTGCTGATGCGGATGTAGCCGTAGCCCGGTTCGAGCATGCGGCTGCGCACGCTGGCCACACGGATGGTCTGCCGGGTCAGGGTCACGTCGAACGGCTTGTCGACCTTGTCGCGGGCGATGGTCAGCACGACCTTGCTGCCCGACTCGCCGCGCAGCGGCTCCATCGCCTTGACCGCGCTGATCGGCTTGCCGTCGATGGCGATGATGATGTCGCCCGAGCGCAGGCCGGCGCGCGCGGCAGGCGTGTCGTCGATCGGCGACACCACCTTGAGGGTGTTGTCCGGCAACTGCAGCAACTCCACGCCGATGCCGTCGTAGGCACCGCTGGTCTGCTCGTCGAAGGCCTCGGCGTCTTCCTTGCTGAAATAGGTGCTGTGCGGATCCAGGTCCAGCAGCAGACCGCGGATCGCGGACTGCATCAGCTTCTTGTCGTCGACCGGATCGACGTAGGCTTCCTTCACCGCGTTGTAGACCGCGACGTAGCGGCGGATCTCGTCCAGCGGCACCTTGGTGCTGGCCGATTCGGTGGCATCGGGATCGTCGGCGCTGGCCGCCGGGGCCGTGGGCGTCTGCGTCTCGGCGCGTTGCGCCATCGACGGCAGCGGCGCCAGGGCGAGCAACAGGGCTGCGGACAGGACTACGCGCATGAAGCACTCCGATTGGGGAAGACCCGCACCGTGCACGGCGCGGTTGTCCGGATTATGCGCGAAGCCGAGCTAAATTCGCGTTGAACGCACCGCGTTGGCGTGGCTCAGCGGCGCTGCAGCCACGACGACGGATCCACCGGCTGGCCATTGCGGCGCAGTTCGAAGTACAGCGCCGGACGGCCCTGGCCGCCGGAATTGCCGACCTTGGCCACCGCATCGCCGCGCTTGACCTTGGCGCCGGCGTCGCGCAGCAAGGTGTCGTTGTGCGCGTACAGGCTCATGTAGCCGTTGCCGTGGTCCACGATCAGGATCATGCCGTAGCCGGTCATCCAATCGGAGAACACCACGGTGCCGTCGGCGACCGCGGTGACGGTGCTGCCGGCGGGGGCGGCGATCAGCACGCCGCTGCTGGTGCGCCCGTCGGGCAGCCGGCCGCCGTAACGCGCGATCAGGTCGCCCGACAGCGGCCAGCCCAGGCCGCCGACCTTCAATGGCGGCGCCGAAGCGACCACCTTGGGCGGCACCTTGCCGCCACCACGCCCGGCCTTCGCCGCGGCCTTGGCCTGCGCCGCCTGCTCGGCGGCTTCGCGCTTGGCCGCGGCACGGCGCTCGGCTTCGGCACGGGCCGCCGCGGCGCGCAGGTTGGCGAGCAGGGTTTCCAGCGCCTTGGCGTCCTGGCCGAGCGCCTTCTCGCGTTCGCTGCGGTCCTGGTAGCGCTGGTCCAGTTCCGAGACCACGCTGGCACGCTGCTTGCGGTCGCGCTGCAGGGCCTGCGCCTGTTCCTGCTGGCGGCGCTGGGCCTCGCTCAGTTGCTGCTTCTGCTCGACGACCTCGCGCTGCACCTGTTCCAGCGCCTGCAACTCGTGGGTCAAGGTGGCGATGCGCTGCGCGCGCTCGCGCTGCAGGTAGCGGTGATAGGCCAGCAGGCGGTTGGCGTCGGCCACGCGGTCCTGCGCCAGCAACAGCTTCAGCGGCGCATTGCCGCCGATGGCGTAGGCCGCGCGCAGCAGTTGCGCCAGTTCGGCGCGCTGCCGGGTCAGGCCGCTGCGCAGGTCATCGCGCTTGCGTTCGAGCTCGGCCAGGGTCTGCTGGTGCCGCTGCAGCGCCTGCTGCGTCTGCGCCAGGCTGCGGCCGGTGGCGGCGACCTTTTCGTCGGCCTCGCGCAACTGGCGTGCGGCGTCGCCGCGCTTGCCCTCCAGTTGCCGGCGCTCCTCGGCCACGCTCTTCAGCTCGCCGCGCACCTTCTCCAGGCGCTTCTCGGCCTCGCGCGGATTCTGCCCCGCGGCCAACCCGGCGGTCAGCAGCCACGCCGCCGCCAGCAGGCAGCGCAACGGCCCGCGCCAGTCGCCGGGCGCACGCCGCTCGGCCGCGCGGGGCGCGGCGGAATGCGATGGGACAGGCGCGGCTGCGGGCAAGCGGGGGTCCAGTGACTTCAGGCAGGTGTGGATTGTAGCGAAGCGTGTTGTGATCGCCTCACGATTGATTGCCGCCGCATCGTCGGCGCCCGGGAGGTGAGGGATGAAACGCATGCATCTGGCGATTGTGCTGGCCCTGGCCCTGGCCGGCCCGGCGTTCGCGAGCGAGGGCATCAGCAAGGTCAACGGCAGCATCACCGCCGACGCCGGCAAGCAGTACGGGGATCTGGAAACCGTCAACGGCAGCATCAACGTCCAGTCCGGTGCCCAGGTGGGCAGCGTGGAAACGGTCAACGGCAGCGTCAAGGTCGCCGACGGCGCGCAGACCAAGGGCCTGTCCACGGTCAACGGCGGCATCACCCTCGGTGAGCGCGCGCAGGTCGCCGGTTCCATCGAAACCGTCAACGGCGGCATCTTCGTCGACCGCGGCGGCCGCGTCGACGGCGGCATCGAGAGCGTCAACGGCAGCATCGGCCTGGTCGCCACGCAACTGGACAAGGGCATCGAGACGGTCAACGGCGACATCACCGTCGGCCACGATTCGCATGTCGGCGGCGGCATCTCGATCAACAAGCCCAGCTTCAGCATGTCGTTCAAGCCGGCGCGCAAGCCGCGGGTCATCGTCGGCCCGCGTGCGGTGATCGACGGCCCGCTGCGCTTCGAGCGCGAAGTCACCCTGTACGTGCACCGCAGCGCCAAGATCGGGCCGATCACCGGTGCCACCGCGTTGCCCTTCGACGGCGACACCGCGCCGAACAACTGAGCCGCGTTGCCGTGCGCGCCCGGGCGCGCGCGGCTTGCCTATAGAATCCAGGGTTCCCTCGCCACCAGGAGCCCCCCATGTCCCGCAAGCTCGTGCTGTGCCTGGCCGCAGCGGCGGCGCTGACCGCGTGCAAGCGCGAAGCCCCCGCCCCGGCCGCCGACGCCGCGCCACCGGCCGCAGCGCCCGCGCCTGCTGCGGCGCCCGCGCATGCGTTTTCCACCGGGATCGCGCCGGCCGACTTCGCCGAACTGGTCAAGACGCTGTCCTCCGACGCTTTCGAAGGCCGCGGACCCGGCACGCCGGGCGAGGACAAGACCGTGGCCTACATCCGCGACCAGATGCAGCGCATCGGCCTGCAGCCGGGCAACGGCGACAGCTGGTTCCAGGACGTGGCGATGACCGAGACCACCGCGGCGCCCGGCACCACGCTCACCATCGCGCACAACGGCGCGGCGCGGCAGCTCGCCTTCGGCACCGACATGGTGGTGGGCACGCGCACCGGCCAGCCCGAGGTCAAGCTCGATGGCAGCGACATGGTCTTCGTCGGCTATGGCGTGGACGCGCCGGAGCAGAAGTGGAACGACTACGCCGGCCAGGACTGGAAGGGCAAGACCGTGGTGATGTTCGTCAACGACCCCGGCTTCCACAGCGGCGACGGCAGCCTGTTCGAAGGCAAGCGCATGACCTACTACGGGCGCTGGACCTACAAGTTCGAGGAAGCCGCGCGCAAGGGTGCCGCCGCCGCGTTGATCGTGCATGACACGCCCGGCGCCAGCTACGGCTGGGACGTGGTCAAGAACTCCTGGTCCGGCGCGCAGTACGACCTGCCGGCGAAGGATGATCCGGAGCCGCGCATCCCGGTGCAGGGCTGGCTTACCGCCGAGGCGGCCAAGCAACTGTTCGCCGACGCCGGCCTGGATCTGGCACAGGCCTACAAGGACGCCAGCAAGCGCGGCTTCAAGCCGGTCCCGCTGAAGGCCAAGCTCTCGGTGGACCTGAAGAGCACCATCGCCGAGAAGACCTCGCGCAACGTGGTCGGCGTGCTGCCCGGTAGCAGCCGCGCCGACGAAGCCGTGCTGTACATGGCGCACTGGGATCACCTGGGCAAGCACGAGGGCGAATCGGGCGACAACATCTACAACGGCGCGGTCGACAACGCCACCGGCGTGGCCGGCATCCTGGAAATCGCCGAGGCGTTCGCGCACCAGCAGCCCAAGCCCGAGCGCTCGGTGGTGTTCCTTGCAGTGACGCTGGAGGAGTCGGGACTGCTCGGTTCCAAGTACTACGTGGCGCATCCGACCTTCCCACTGAACAAGATCGCCGGCGTCATCAACCTGGATGCGATGCCGGTGGCCGGGCGCGCCAAGGATTTGGTGGTCAACGGGTTCGGCAGCTCGCAGCTGGAAGACCTGCTCAAGCCGATCGCCGCCGCGCAAGGCCGCGTGTTGCACTCTGAAGACGCGCCGCAGAGCGGCTTCTACTTCCGCTCCGATCACTTCAACTTCGCCAAGGCCGGCGTGCCCGCGCTGTACATCGACGGCGGCGAGGACCTGGTCGACGGCGGCATCGAGGCCGGACGCCGTGCCGCGGCGGACTACGCCAAGCGCTACCACACGCCGGCCGACGAGTACGACCCGGCGACCTGGAAGCTCGATGGCGTGATGGACGACCTGCAGGCGGTGTACGGGGTCGGCAAGGAACTGGCCGCCGGCGACAGCTGGCCGAACTGGTATCCGGACAACCCGTTCAAGGCCGCACGCGACAAGATGATGGGCCGGCCGACGTCGCTGCCGGCAGCGGCGCCTGCCGCCGCCAAGTAGGCGGCTGCGTTCTGCGGTGTCATGGCAACGGCGCTTCGGCGCCGTTGTCGTTTGTGGGCGTCGGTCATGCGACGGGCGGCATGGGGCGCGCGGAACACGACGGCATGCGTTGCCATCATCGCGGTGCCAGCTTCCATCCGATCATGTTCAACGCCGCATTGCGGGTGCAATGTTCTGGGGGCCTCTTCGAGATGCCTCGAATCACGACAGAAAGCGCACCTGTAGGAGCGGCTTCAGCCGCGACCAGAGTGACGGGAACGCCCGTCGCGGCTGAAGCCGCTCCTACAGCGGTGGATCGCGCGCCGGTCGCTTGGATGTCCGCGCCCCATTGGCGTACAACGCGCAGCCGTAGGCAGTCGGTCGGTATGCCTATCTGCCGGTCTGCCGGTCTGCCGGTCTGCCGTAGCGTCGCGACTCGAACTGGCGTTTCTCACGGTCTTCTTCGACCGCAGCAACCCGGATTCGCTGCCGTCACGGAGCATTGTCCCTAACCCGGGTAGCTCGCTCTGCGCCCATGCACTGCTCTGCGCATCGGTCGCCTCGATCATCCGGTGCATCGTGACTGCGTCCCTCAGATGCCGCGATCCGTCGCCTGGAGGCAATGAATCCGTTGCCCTTGCGGCACCCTAAGCGGCACGCTCTCCAAAAGAAAAGCCCGGGCATGCCTGCCCGGGCTTCCATGGTCGCGCGGTGACGCGTGATGTGTCCGTGGTAACCGGCCGCTACCGCGGACAACCACCTCAGGCCGCCTGCTTAGTCTGTGCCAGGCTGGCCATATCGATGACGAAGCGGTACTTCACGTCGCCCTTGAGCATGCGCTCGTAGGCCTCGTTGATCTGCGCCATCTCGATCGTCTCGATGTCGGACACGATGCCGTGCTTGGCGCAGAAATCCAGCATTTCCTGGGTCTCGCGGATGCCGCCGATCAGCGAGCCGGCCAGCTGGCGCCGCTTCATGATCAGGTTGAACACCGTCGGCGACGGATGCGGTTCGGCCGGTGCGCCGACCAGGGTCATGGTGCCATCGCGCTTGAGCAGGGTCAGGAACGCATCCAGATCGTGCGGCGCCGCCACGGTGTTGAGGATGAAATCGAAGCTGTTGGTATGCGCCGCCATTTCCTCGGCGTTCTTCGACACCACCACCTCGTTCGCGCCCAGGCGCAGCGCGTCCTCGCGCTTGCCAGCGGACGTGGTGAACAGCACCACGTGCGCGCCCATGGCGTGGGCGATCTTCACGCCCATGTGGCCAAGGCCGCCCAGGCCGACGATGCCGACCTTCTTGCCCGGCCCGACCTTCCAGTGGTTCAGCGGCGAATAGGTGGTGATGCCGGCGCACAGCAGTGGCGCCACCGCGGCCAGCTTGTCGGCATCGTGGCGGATGTGCAGCACGTACTTCTCGTCGACCACGATATGGTCGGAGTAGCCGCCATAAGTGTTCTCGCCGCCGAACATCGGGCCGTTGTACGTCCCGACGAACCCGTTCTCGCAATACTGCTCTTCGCCATCGGCGCAGGACGCGCAATGCCGGCAGCTGTCGACCATGCAGCCGACGCCGGCCAGATCACCGACCTTGAAGGCACCGACCTGGTCGCCCACCGCGGTGACGCGGCCGACGATTTCATGGCCCGGGACCGACGGGTACTGGGTGTTGTGCCACTCGTTGCGGGCGGTGTGCAGATCGGAGTGGCAGACGCCACAGTAGAGGATCTCGATGCTGACATCGTTGGCACCGAGCGCGCGGCGCTCGAAGGTGAAGGGGGTCAGCGGCTGATCGGATGCCTGGGCGGCGTATCCATTGGCTTGGCTCATGGGGGAAGGCCTCGTGGTGGGTGAAAGGGGGCCGAGAGCGATGCGTGAAGCAGGCAGCGAATGCCCTCGCGATCGCCGGAATCGAAAAAAAGTCTAAGCGCCATGGCATGAAAGGCACGCATCGCTCCATGGAACGGTGCGATGCGCTCGCTCAAACCCGCTGTCGAAGTGGCCAGTAGTGGGCTGACGCTCGTGTTCGGCTGAACCTGGATGTACTTCACCGATGGCATGCGAACCCGGTAACGCGCGCCGCAGGAGACACGCGGCAATCAGTGAGAAGCACGACGCTTGCAAGGTTCGACGGGAGCCTCATGCAGCCAAGCCGCAGGCGCATGTTCCCGTTGCCTTGGGTGTAGAGGCGATTCTTCCGCACAAGCATGGCAAGTAGCCAAGCCGGGCACGTGATCGGCACGCCGTACGCGGCGGAGGGCGCGGCGCTCCCTGTACTTGCGGCGGTCGACCATCATCCGGCGGCATTCGCCTAGCCCAACAACTCAGCCGTTGGATGCCTTCTGGCGCTCGGGAATCCGGTTTGGTGTGCGCGCGATAGCGCATCTCACCGGCGGCGCAGCGGCGCGGGAGGTGGTCGAGCGATTTGGCCTCATCCTCCCGACGGGAGAAGGAAGGAACCGAGCCCCTCTCCCGCCGGGAGAGGGGTTGGGGTGAGGGTACGGGGCGGGCAGCGCCTCGCCGATCCGCCATTGCGAGGTTCGGCCGTACTTCCATCGCCAGCTCGCGTTGCATCGGTTTTCCCCGGGCAATAAAAAATCCCCGTCCTTTCGGACGGGGATTTGGGGTAAAGCCCCTGGCGATGACCTACTCTCGCATGGCTTGAGCCACACTACCATCGGCGCAGCTGCGTTTCACTTCCGAGTTCGGGATGGGATCGGGTGGTTCCACAGCGCTAATTTCACCAGGGAGACGGTTGGAGTGTCGCCACGTGCGTGTTCTCGGTTGTTGGACCGAGGACGGCAGGGCGCCAGCCTCTCATAGGGTGTGATGTAGCGAGCGAGTGAGAGCGATCGACGTGTGTCGCGCTAAGGGATGCTTCTGAGGAAGCATCTTGAGGTTATATGGTCAAGCCGCACGGATCATTAGTATCAGTTAGCTCAATGCATTGCTGCACTTACACACCTGACCTATCAACCACGTAGTCTACATGGTTCCTTTAGGGGACTTGTGTCCCGGGAGATCTCATCTTGAGGCGCGCTTCCCGCTTAGATGCTTTCAGCGGTTATCGCTTCCGAACATAGCTACCCGGCAATGCCACTGGCGTGACAACCGGAACACCAGAGGTTCGTCCACTCCGGTCCTCTCGTACTAGGAGCAGCCCCTCTCAAATCTCCAACGCCCATGGCAGATAGGGACCGAACTGTCTCACGACGTTCTGAACCCAGCTCGCGTACCACTTTAAATGGCGAACAGCCATACCCTTGGGACCGACTACAGCCCCAGGATGTGATGAGCCGACATCGAGGTGCCAAACACCGCCGTCGATATGAACTCTTGGGCGGTATCAGCCTGTTATCCCCGGAGTACCTTTTATCCGTTGAGCGATGGCCCTTCCATACAGAACCACCGGATCACTAAGACCTACTTTCGTACCTGCTTGATCCGTCGATCTTGCAGTCAAGCACGCTTATGCCTTTGCACACAGTGCGCGATGTCCGACCGCGCTGAGCGTACCTTCGTGCTCCTCCGTTACTCTTTAGGAGGAGACCGCCCCAGTCAAACTACCCACCATACACGGTCCCCGATCCGGATTACGGACCTAGGTTAGAACGTCAAGCACGACAGGGTGGTATTTCAAGGATGGCTCCACTGCAGCTAGCGCCACAGTTTCATAGCCTCCCACCTATCCTACACAGACGAACTCAACGTTCAGTGTAAAGCTATAGTAAAGGTTCACGGGGTCTTTCCGTCTTGCCACGGGAACGCTGCATCTTCACAGCGATTTCAATTTCACTGAGTCTCGGGTGGAGACAGCGCCGCTGTCGTTACGCCATTCGTGCAGGTCGGAACTTACCCGACAAGGAATTTCGCTACCTTAGGACCGTTATAGTTACGGCCGCCGTTTACTGGGGCTTCGATCAAGAGCTTCGCCTTGCGGCTGACCCCATCAATTAACCTTCCAGCACCGGGCAGGCGTCACACCCTATACGTCCACTTTCGTGTTTGCAGAGTGCTGTGTTTTTGATAAACAGTCGCAGCGGCCTGGTTTCTGCGACCCTCTTCAGCTATAGCTCGCACGAGCCACCAAAAAGGGTGCACCTTCTCCCGAAGTTACGGTGCCATGTTGCCTAGTTCCTTCACCCGAGTTCTCTCAAGCGCCTGAGAATTCTCATCCTACCCACCTGTGTCGGTTTACGGTACGGTCTGCGTAAGCTGAAGCTTAGGAGCTTTTCCTGGAAGCGTGGTATCAGTGACTTCGTCTAAAAGACTCGTCTCGGTGCTCGGTCTTAAAGGATCCCGGATTTGCCAAAGATCCAAACCTACCGCCTTTCCCCGGGACAACCAACGCCCGGTACACCTAACCTTCTCCGTCCCTCCATCGCACTTACGCGAGGTGCAGGAATATTAACCTGCTTCCCATCGACTACGGCTTTCGCCCTCGCCTTAGGGGCCGACTCACCCTGCGCCGATTAACGTTGCGCAAGGAAACCTTGGGCTTTCGGCGTGCGGGTTTTTCACCCGCATTGTCGTTACTCATGTCAGCATTCGCACTTCCGATACCTCCAGCAGACTTCTCAATCCACCTTCGCAGGCTTACGGAACGCTCCTCTACCGCGCATCGCTTATCGCGATGCACCCCAAGCTTCGGTTCACTGCTTAGCCCCGTTAAATCTTCCGCGCAGACCGACTCGACCAGTGAGCTATTACGCTTTCTTTAAAGGGTGGCTGCTTCTAAGCCAACCTCCTGGCTGTCTATGCCTTTCCACATCGTTTTCCACTTAGCAGTGAATTTGGGACCTTAGCTGTGGGTCTGGGTTGTTTCCCTTTTCACGACGGACGTTAGCACCCGCCGTGTGTCTCCCATACAGTCCGTCTCGGTATTCGGAGTTTGCAATGGTTTGGTAAGTCGCGATGACCCCCTAGCCATAACAGTGCTCTACCCCCGAGAGGATACATATGAGGCGCTACCTAAATAGCTTTCGAGGAGAACCAGCTATCTCCGGGTTCGATTAGCTTTTCACTCCTAATCACACCTCATCCCCTACCTTTGCAACGGGAGTGGGTTCGGGCCTCCAGTCAGTGTTACCTGACCTTCACCCTGGGCATGACTAGATCACCCGGTTTCGGGTCTACTGCCCGCGACTATGCGCCCTTATCAGACTCGGTTTCCCTTCGCCTCCCCTATACGGTTAAGCTTGCCACGAACAGTAAGTCGCTGACCCATTATACAAAAGGTACGCAGTCACTCTTGCGAGCTCCTACTGCTTGTACGCACACGGTTTCAGGATCTATTTCACTCCCCTCTCCGGGGTTCTTTTCGCCTTTCCCTCACGGTACTGGTTCACTATCGGTCGGTCAGGAGTATTTAGCCTTGGAGGATGGTCCCCCCATGTTCAGACAGGGTTTCACGTGCCCCGCCCTACTCG